>JAYSYI010000456.1:0-11720 GCA_043727665.1 Limnoglobus sp.
GAGGCAATTGGCACCTGTTCGCACTTCGTCGCAAAGGCCCCATGGATGACCCGCGCAGACGTACTCACCGTCGTCGCCGAGTTCGAAGTAAAGGGGAAAATTCGCAAAGTCATCTGGGGCGAATTCTCGCCGTTGAAGTTCGCACACCACGACGAACCCGGCGCGAAGTAAGCCTCGTATGGAGATCGCCTCATCATGAATTCGCGAATGCTTCGAGGTTGTGCGCTGGTCGTGGTGATTGTCGCGTGGGGGGGCGGATTCGTCGTTCGCTATGTCCTCATGCCGCGTGCGGCAGACAAGGCCGAGTTGGCGCGGGAACTGGCGGAGAATCGGCTCGAAGCGAGGGCGGCGTTCCTCGACCCGAAGCCCGCCACGCCGGAACAAATCGCCGAGTTCACGCCCATTTTGCTCCTGCTCGGCAAGTCAATCGAGCAAAGTAACGCACAAGCCATTCGCGACTGCTTTAATATTCCGCAATTCACCGACGAATGCATCCGTGCGGGCATCATGGAGAAAATCGGCGTGCCCAGTTCGTTGAAGGTGCGTTCCGAATTGATGGACGGGTTTGGCACATCGATCGGGCCGAGCCTGATCAAGAAAAAGGACTATTTTGGCTGGCAAAGTTGTGTCCTCCGTCGCGTGCGCGTCACGGAAGATGGCAAGGAAGCCATCGTGATTGCGACGCATACTATGAATGTCGCGGGCGATGTTACCTCGATACCGATGCGATGGTGGCTCACCAAGAAATCGGGTGCGTGGCGCATTTACGATCTCGAAGAACTGCAATCGGGCCTACGCATCACCGCGTTGCTCGTGTCGGCTATGTCGCCGGAACTCGTGAAGAATCCTCAACTATTCCAAGCCAGAATGGCCGCGATCAACGAGGCATTAGTCGCATGCTGCCGCGAAGACTACGAAGCGGCCGATGTCGCACTCGCACCATCGCGAAATATGGGACTCCCGCAGCCGATTGCGGCGATGCGGGCCTTGATCGAAGCACTTATTGCGCTCGGGCGGCAAGATGCGAAGAAAGGGATGACGTTCCTCGATGAAGCGGAACGACTCAACCCCGATATGCCGATCACGCTGATGTTTCGGGCCATCGCGCATAACTTGCTCGAAGAGTATGGCGACGCGATCGCAGCGAGCAATAAATACATCGACCTCCTCGGCCCCGACTCGACGGTTCTGCTCCAGCGCGGCATCGCTATGGAGAATCTCGACCGCATGGAAGAAGCCGCCACGTCGTATCGGCAGGCACTCGATTTCGAGCCGGATGATGCGAGTTGCCTGACGGCGTTGCGGAGGGTGTTGTCGAAGGAAAACAAATCGGAGTGGGTCGCGCGGTTCAAGAAACGCAGCCAGACGAGCATTGAAGTTCTCCGCACGTTTGCCTCCGAAGCGCTAGCCGACAATGATATGGATGCGCTCGAAGCCATAGTCACGCAGATGCGAAAAGAAGAACCCCAGAATGCGGACGCCACATATTACATCGCGAAGATCGCGCTCGAACGCAAACAGCTCGATGCGGCAATCCAGATTTTGAAGGAATTATTTGCTCACAACGACGACGCAACAAAAAATGTGACTCGTCGCATCGTCTCGCTGCTCGCCAGCGCGGGGCACGGCTTGAAGGTGTACGAGGCCACTCCTGCGAAAGAGGCACTCCGTATCTTCCGCGAGTTGGCCGATAATCTCACGGACGAATTCGACGACGACGATGGCGACAAAATTGAAGTGCCAAAGCGCCGTGCCGAGTTCGAACGCATCGTCGAGACACACCGCGAAGCCTTCCCGAACGACGCCTGGATTCCTTATTATCAAGGCCAAATCGAAATCACGCAAAACAACCTCGCCGAAGCCGAGGCCGCGTTTCAGCTGTCGCTGACAGGAATGCCAAACGACAAAAAAGACGATCGAGTACAGGTGCGAGATCGCCTGCTGCACGTGATGTCTACCCGGAAACGCGGCCACGAGGCGTACGCGCAGTTCGGCCAAGAACCAGGTGTCTTCAGACAGTTGGCACAGGGATTCGACATCGCGAAAAATCTGCCGGACTTGAAGAAATTAGTCGAAACCCACAAAGCGAAGAAGCCGTACGACCCGGACCTAATCTTCTGGAAAGGTACCCTCCAGTATCGAAATGCCGAGTATTCACAAACAATCGTATCGTATCGCGCATACATGGCGGTTAAGAATGAAGAAAACTATGTAGGCCAACGCGAAGAAGCACAAACGCGGGTGATACGTTGCCTCGTTCGCCTCAAGAAGTTTGCCGAGGCGCGGACGGAGTTAAAAGCCATAGAAGGTGAAGCCGACGTTCGATTGAAGCCGTTGATCGCCGCCGCGACTGGCGATATGGATGCCACACTTGCAGCCATACAAGAAATCGTAGAGGACAAAAAACGCAGCATGTATGGCCTCTACCATTTCTACATGGATGAAGACCTCGGCCCGCTACTCCGCGCCGAACCGATGAAGCGAGTCCGCGAGAAATACCCCGAACCGATGAACTTAAACCCCGCGGGGCCAACGACGTAATCTGGCGGCCTGCACGCCCCGGCGCTATCATGTGTGGGATCGGTTTGGCCATCATCCCACACGGACGATTTCATGGTTTACCTCTCGCGGATTTACACGAAGACTGGCGACAAAGGCGAAACGGGCCTCGGCGATGGCACCCGCGTGCGCAAGGACCACCCCCGCGTGGTGGCATACGGCGAAGTCGACGAACTCAACGCGGTCTTTGGCCTACTCCACACTTACTGCCCGGACTTGCCCGAAAAGGCGATTCTGCGGACGATCCAGAACGATCTGTTCGACCTCGGTGCGGACCTCTGCGTGCCGAGTGGCGGCGGGCTACGCATGGTGGCCACGCAGTACGAGCGCCTGGAAAACGAGATCGATCGGCTAAACGAACGCCTCGAACCGCTGCGAAGTTTCATCTTGCCAGGTGGCTCGCCCGCGGCCGCGTGGTTGCATCTGGCACGCACGGTGTGTCGCCGTGCCGAGCGCGCAATCGTGACGCTCATGGCCGTGGAAACAGTCAACGAACACGCGATGATTTACCTCAATCGCCTATCGGATTTCCTGTTCGTGATCGGGAGAATCGAGAACAACAACGGCAAAGACGACGTGCTCTGGGTACCCGGCCAGTCGCGGGGGTAAGACGAGACAGGATTCTCTATCACAAAGCCCAGGGCGCGGACGCGACCCTGGGCTTTGTGATGCGATGGAATCCTACGGGAAAATGAATGCGGTGCCGGTGAGGACGACGGCTTCGGTGAGCGTGCCGCCGACGGTGAATCCGGGCGGGTACAGATAGTAGGGCGTCGGGCTGCCCGGCATGCATTTCCCGCTGCTGACTTCGTAGCGGTTCTTCCAGAAGCCACTCGCGATGTTATGCGGTAAGAACAGGACGTCTTTATAAAAGTACCCGGCCGAGATCAAAAATTGTGCGGGGCCTGCGTCCCAGCCGGATCGCTCGGAGTTCACTTCCTCGAAGTACAAACGGCGGTGAACGACGTAGTTCGGCTCGACCGAGACTTGGATCGGTGAGTACGTGTTGACACGCGAAACGTACGGCTCGTTCCCGCTCTTCAACGGTGCCGGTTCCGGGAACTTCACGTCGGTCGTCTTTTTGAGGTCTTTCAAAATCCGCGCATCGAGTTCTTTGTCCGAAATCATCCGGAAGACTTCGTCCCGGCTCGGTAATCCAGCGAGATCCGACGTGGGCTTAAGTTTCTCTTTGTCTGCGGGGATCACTTCGTCGGGCTTCGGTTTGTCGGCCCCTATCGGCTTCGCGATTTCGGCAGCGACGGGCATCCGTACTACGGCGGGCGTGGCAACCTGTGGTAGCTTCGGCGAGTTGTTCCCAGCGGGCTTCTCGTAGGTAACGATCTTCGGTTCGAAAGTCGTGCGCGTTGGAATGGGCACGATCATGACCGGGTTCGCGTTGACCGCGGGCAATTGCGGGAACGGTGCCCACTGCGTCGGTGCGGGCAGACCCGGAACGATGGCGGGCATCGGCAATGGTAACAACGTCGGGGCGGCGACGGGTTGTTGCCCGTTCGCCAATACCGTGACCCCGAGCCAGACGGCGAAGCTAATCGCCATCCGAGCCGGAGTAATCGGAGACACTGTAATTCGGCGCTTCCTGCGTGATAGCGATGTCATGTGGATGACCCTCCTGCACGGAGGCCCCACTCACTTGAATGAAGCGGGCCTTCGTTCGTAGTTCTTCGAGCGTTCGCGATCCGACGTAACCCATCCCCGAGCGGATGCCGCCGACCATTTGAAACACAAATGGTGCGAGCGGCCCCTTGTACGGCACGCGTCCCTCGACGCCTTCGGGCACCAGCTTGCCGTTCGGTGTGGCCGCCCCCTGGTGGTAGCGGTCTGCCGAGCCGGCTTGCATTGCCGAGATCGAACCCATGCCGCGGTAAGACTTAAAGCTCCGTCCGCGGAACAAGATCATCTGCCCCGGACTTTCGGCGAGGCCGGCAAATAGCCCGCCGAGCATCACCGAATGCGCACCCGCGGCCAGTGCCTTCGTAATATCACCCGAGTAGCGAATGCCACCGTCGGCGATCACCGGAATGTTCGTGCCGCGTAAACCTTGCACCGCGTTGCCGATCGCCGACATCTGCGGCACGCCGACCCCGGAGACGATTCGCGTCGTGCAGATCGACCCCGGCCCGATCCCCACTTTCACCGCATCGGCACCCGCATCGGCGAGGGCTTTCGCCCCCTCGGCACTCGCCACGTTCCCGGCAATCACATCAATCGAATATCGTTTCTTTAACTCGCGGACGGTATCGATCACGTTCTTCGAGTGACCGTGCGCCGAGTCCACCACCAGCACATCGACCCCGGCCCGGATGAGCGAATCGGCCCGCTCGTAATCCAGGATCCCCATCGCCGCCCCGACCCGCAACCGGCCGCGACTGTCTTTGCAAGCCTGGGGGAAATTCTCGGCCTTGTCGATGTCCTTGATCGTGATTAACCCCTTCAGTCGATATTCATCGTCTACAAGGAGCAGTTTCTCCACCTTTTTTTTGGTAAGGATCCGTTCGGCCTCAAGTAACGTGGGCACTTCGGTGGCGGTTACGACCGCTGTCACGAGGTTTTCCTTCGTCATCACCTCGGAGAGTTTCTGGTTGTTGTCGCCGAGAAATTTCAGATCCCGCCGCGTCAGAATGCCCTTCAGATAGCCATCGACCGTGATCGGCACGCCGCTGATGTGGTGCTGTTCCATGATCCGCCGCGCCGTGCCGACCGTTTCGTCGGGTGGCAACGTAATCGGATCAGTAATGATGCCGTTCTCGGACCGTTTCACCTTGTCGACTTCGCGGGTTTGCAGCACGATCGACAGGTTTTTGTGGATGATGCCCATCCCGCCTTCCTGGGCGAGCGCGATCGCGAGTTCGCTTTCGGTTACCGTGTCCATCGGCGACGACAGAATTGGGATGTTCAGCCGAATGTTCCGCGTCAGTTGCGTGCGAACATCGACGTCTTTGGGCACGACTTCGCTATAGCCCGGTTCGAGCAGAACGTCGTCGAAGGTGATTCCCTTGTACGAGATGCGGTCTTGCATATTCGGCCCCTCTGCATCGTGGATGGGTCACGGCAACGCTAACAATCGATATGCGCAAAAAGCCCGCGAACTATGCAGTCCGCAGGCTTTCGTATGTTCGAAATCGTCGGTCGATCACGCGACGGTGGCCGGCACTTCGATCGGCTTGACGTTGACCTTTCGGCCCTGATTGCTGAAGTAGACCGTACCGTGTGCCATCGCGAACAGCGTGTCGTTCTTCGCGCGCTTCACGTTGGCGCCAGGGTGCCATTTCGTACCGCACTGCAGGACAATGATCGCGCCAATCGTGACGCTTTCGCCCGCATACTTCTTGATGCCTCGGCGCTTGGAGTTCGAATCGCGACCGTTTCGAACAGAGCCTTGGCCCTTTTTATGTGCCATAACTGGTGGCCTCCCGTCGTGGGTGCAGGATATCTCTTGGATAGCGCATTCTAGGAAACGAGTGTTCGGGGTCAAGCCTCGCTGCGTGTTTTGCTGCCATTGCTGGCGCGTCGTGTATCGAAGACTCGCCACGATTCCCTCGCTAGCGTGTTTTGAAGTTGCGCAATTTGCACGTAGGGGCACCCCTTGTGGGTGCCGGTTCCTTCGCCAGGAGCGGGCAGGTTCATCCCAGGCACCCACAAGGGGTGCCCCTACGAAATCACTAGAGGACGCGGATCGCCTACATTTTAAGTGGGAAATGTGCAAATGCAAAAATAGCGCAACTTCAAAACTAGCGCGTCGGGCTAACAAAAATCCGAAATACCGCCGCGTGGCCGTAGACGCATCGGGGCGTTCTCGTTTCATAACCTTATGCTTACTGGCGAAACGACAATCCGCGTCCGCTATGCCGAAACGGATCGGATGGGGCTGCTCCACCACGCGAATTACCTCGTCTACTTCGAGCAAGCGCGGACCGACCTGCTACGGCAGATCGGCGGGAACTATAAGGAACTCGAAGATCAGGGTTACTTCCTGGTACTGACAAAAGTCGAAGTGAAGTACCGTAGCCCGGCGCACTACGATGATTTGCTAACGATCCGCACGACCGTGACGCGGACGACGCCGATCCGGCTCGAACATGCGTACGAAGTCTTCCGCCCCGACGGTACGCTGGTGGCGCTCGGTGCGACCACGCTAGCGTGTGTGAATCGCGAGGGGAAACTGCAAGCGATGCCCGAATGGCTGACGAAAGCCGAATGAGGAGGCCCCCGTGCGACGGCTTTGGATTCACCACGTGTTGCCCGCCGCGTTTACGGCGGTGCCGGTCCTCGCCGGGATTCTGGTCTTCGCGGCCATTCCCCCCGATGCCCGCCGCGATTACCTCTCCCGCGTCGCCGTTTCGCCGATCGATTGGCTGATTCTCGCAATCGGGCTGACGCTTTTCACGATTCAGACTTTGCTTGCCTGGAAGGCGCTGAAGTGGGCGGAGTCCGACTTCGACACGCGCCCGGATAAGTGGCTAAATCACCTATCGCAGGCCGCCGAATGGTTCCCGCTACTCGGGCTGATCGGCACCGTGGCCGCCATTTTGCAGACGTTTAGCTCCATTGCCCCCGGCACCACGCCGACGCCGCAAGACATCATTCGCAAATACGCACCGGCGATCACCGCCACCGGCAGCGGGTTGTTCATGGCACTCCTGAACATCCTGCCAACGTGGATCGTCGCCACCGGCCGCGACCTCATCCGCAGCCTCGCCGGTTACCCGAGTCCGCCGCCCATCGTGACGCTCACCCATGCCGACGAACGCAATACGGGGACGAAACCGTGATTGCGCAACCGAAACGCTCGGTGACTCGCTTCTTCGTTCCGCTCATCGACGTGATGATTCTCTTGTTTTGCATCTTCTTGCTGATGCCGTTCGTCAGCAAGCCCGAAGAAGGCAAAGGCACGTCCGAACCGCCCGAAGCCGTCGATCCGACGTTGCCGACGAACGTCGAGAAACTGCAACAGGAACTCGCCGCCGCACGCCGTCGCATTGAGGAACTCAAGAAGCAACGCGCGAACCTCGGCGACCGTCTGAGCGTGCGCGTCGTGGAAGTCGACAAAGAAACCGGCAAGCTGTTCGCGTTCGACGCCGACGGCGGAGGCCGCCAGGAAATCCGCGATCAAGCCGATGCGGAGCGAATCATTAACCAGCAACGCGCCCGTGCCGGTGCCAAAGACGTGTTTTTCCTGATTCTCTACCCACGCGAACTGTCCGGGTACCCATTGCGCGAACAAATCGAAACGTATCGCCGCTGGTTCAAAGACGTCCCGCACGGCTTCGACAACCCGTGGGGCGGGTGAAAATATGATCAGAAATGGGCTTGTACGGCGAGAACATCCGATCCGTCGATTTGTGCCGGTGCATTATGTCGTGGTTTGATCGTGAGCCACAGGTCGGTCGGATCGTTGGAAAATCCGATTTGGAACGTCGTTGCGATCTCATCCGAAAGTGCAGCCACTCGCGCAATCGTTGCCCGGAAAACCGATGGCCGAAACGGAACCGGAACTGTGACTTCCGTGCCAGTCTCGATACCAAGGAACGTACACTGGCCCGGTTGCCTCCAGTCCAGTTCCCAATTTTTATCGCGGCACTCAGCGAGTAGGCGTGAAACGAAACCCACTACGCCCGGCTTTTTGTCGTCGTTGCAAAATAGTTCGCGAAGTCGTTCGATATCGTTCATGGGTATGCAATTTCAATGAGTTTTTTCGAGAGCGACGGCCACGCCGTCAAAAATTCTTCCAGTCCCGCACCGTTGTCGAATTGAACTAACCCCTGACTCAATGGGAACATACCATCGGGATTGGTGAGAGCGATCAGTTCGACGGGCACATTCACAAGAATTCTAACCGGGCCACCTTCACCTGGGAAGGCTTTTGACTTTCCGATGGCATAATCGTCTGGGTTTCCGAACAAGAACGGACCAGTCAATAGATAAAATGAGACACCAAAATTGACAGTCTTACCACCAATTTCCGCATAAATGGGATTGGGACCATCCCGTAACATCCTTTCCGCTCAATGCCGGGTCGTTGAGTGAAAAATCCACATTTGCCACCTCGTCATGTGGAAGGGTAAGGTATTCGTTTCCAAATGCTCATGCGACTTCTCGTTACTTCTTGCAGCCGAACAAACTGCGTTCGCGGATCAGTTTCACCACGGTATCGGGAACCATTTGCTCCCAAAGCGGGTTGCCGACTGCGATCATTCGCAGCACTTCGCGGCTATCGATTCGGAGACAATCGGGGTTGTGATTGTCGATCGAGACGATCCGCCCGGCACGGACGGCGAAGTCGTAGAGCGGCTTGCGGTCGGGTGGCAGTTCGAGATTTTCGACGGTCATTAATTCCCCCGTGCTGCGGCTGACGAACGGGTAAACGAAGAGCGAAATATCGCCGCGGAAGAGTCGGCCGAGTGCCTCCAGAAGGCCGCCGTCGAGGTCGGTGTAATAACTCGGGTCGAAGATTTCCGGTAGCGTGACCGTGCCCATCGCAAGGCCGATCGGTTTGGCGGTCTGCCTTCGCAGATAGCCCGCGAGCCGGTGGAACTCGGAGTAATCCGACACGAGCACGTTCAGGCCCGATGCGCTGAGGACGTCGGCGCGGCTTAAAAAGTCGCGAATGTCCGGCGTGCCGGTCGCGCCGACGCCGCCCATTAGGTTTCGCATCGTGATTTCCGCGATGCTGACGATGCGATCTTTGTCTTCCTCGGGCAAGATCGCTTGGAACTTCTCCGTCGCGGCCCGCATGATGTCCAGGTTCACGTGGGTGACGGGGCGGAAACTGCCGCGCTCCACCAATACGGGCTTCCGGTACAGGAGTTCGCTCGGGAGAAGCACCTTGCCATCCGCGCCGAACATGGCGGCTTTGGACAGGCCGTGCTGCACGAGGCTGAGGCTCATTAGGCGATTATCGACAGCGCGGAAACCGATGCCGGAGAAATCGATGACATCGATCTCGATGCGGTTCGGGTTCAGTTCGTCCATCAACGATTGAATCAGCAATTCGGGTTCGTGATGCAGGAAGAACGCACCGTAAATCAGGTTCACGCCGAGAATGCCGATCGTTTCTTGCTGAAGGATGTTCGACGGATCGCGCAGCCGAAAGTGAATGATAATCTGCGTTTCTTGGTCGCGCGGATAGACCTGAAAACGTACGCCCATCCAACCGTGGCAGTCGTTGGTGCCCATGAAGTTACGGGCAGATACGGTGTCCGCGAATGCGAAAAACGACGATGTGTCGGCACGGGTCGCGGCAAGCCGTTCGATGTTCAGTTTGTACTCGTGATCGAGCATCGCTTCGAGGCGTTGGCGACTGACATACCGGCTGGTTTGCCCGTAAATCGCGTCGCTGACGGTCATATCGTAGGCGGAGACGCTTTTCGCAATCGTGCCAGCCGCGCCGCCGACCTGGAAGAACCAGCGGACGACTTCCTGGCCGCCGCCGATCTCCGCGAAAGTGCCGTAACGCCGTTTATCGACGTTGACGCGCAGCGCCTTACCGTGGGTATCGGGGCGATCCGTATCGAGGTTGCCACCGGGGCTATGAAGATTCATATTTCTCCATGAGATTGGGCGATCCACGAAAATAAACAGCCTTCACGACATATTCGGTATACGATAATTGAGACTGACACCGACCCGACCGCGAAAGTCCTTCATGTTTTCTCAGACCGTCGAATACGCATTACGCGCCGTCGTTTACCTCGCGCAGAACCCGGATCGATCGTGTACCACCGAAGAAGTCGCAAAGGCGACGAAGGTGCCATCGGCGTACTTGGCGAAAATCCTACAGGGGATGGTCCGTTCGGGTGTAATCCGTTCGCAGCGCGGCGTCGGGGGCGGGGTGAAACTCGCACGGATGCCGGAGAAATTGACGATTCTCGAAGTCGTGAACGCGGTCGAGCCGATCCAGCGAATCAAAGTCTGCCCGCTCGGCCTCAGTACGCACGGCGCGAATTTGTGCCCGCTACACAAGCGGCTCGATAACGCACTCGCGGCGGTCGAATCGGCGTTCGCCGGCACAACGCTCGCCGAAGTCGTCAACGAGCCGACGACGAGCGTGCCACTCTGCGAATTCCCGTCGATGCAGGAGCTAAAACCGCGGCGTAAAAACAATGCGCCAGGGTGACAATCATCAGTCCAGTTTAAAGTGCATCAACGTTACGATCAGACTCACGAACATCATGAGCGAACTTATCAAGCTCAAATAAAATGACTTACTCACATAGTCGAAATTCGTAATCAAGTAATACAACGCATAAAATGGTAGAAACAGACACAGTAATCCCGCTTCCAGGCTGTCTTGAAAGGTCAAAACAGTAAACCAGATACCCGCACCCGTGCCGACCAGCCAACCGATAACCAACGGTAAAAAGATCACCTGTGGTATGGCGGACGAGACCGCTATCAGCAAGATCGATATGCCGACGTAGCCGAGCAGGAACGTGCTGAACGAGTTGCCATCTTCGAATATCCCGTGCGATTTTTTCTTCTTGCGGCGTCGCTTCGTTCGACGAACTGGCTCATCGTCTTCTTCATCATCCTCTTCGTCATCATCCCAGTCGTCGGTGCGTTTGCGGCTGTTCCGCCTTGGTTCGTCGTCTTCGTAACGGTGTCGTTTGAGCGTGACCGGTTCGGCTGGAGTCGGCGATTTGCGAACGGGCAACGGCGGCGGTGGCGCGGGCGCATCCGGAGATTCCGGGACGTAAAACCGCGAACTGCACTTCGGGCACGTGCCGATACTATTGGCACGTGAGTTGTCCACGGTGAAGCTTTGCTGACAACCCGGACACAGAAACTGAATCATTGTCGGTTGCACTCCCCCAACTCTGGGACTAAAATTGACCACATGAACATACCACATTTTCCGTTTGCGGCGAATCGGCGCGAGTTCTTGTACCGTGCCGGTGGCGGCCTTGGTGGGATCGCGCTGAACTGGATGATGAGCCAGGACGCGGTCGCGTCGAAGAATCCATTAGCCGCGAAGTTGCCGCACTTTGCCGCGAAGGCGAAGCGGGTGATCTTCCTGTTTATGGTCGGCGGCCCGTCGCAGATGGACCTGTTCGACCCGAAACCGATGCTCACGAAGATGCACGGCAAGGCGCTGCCCGAAGACTCAGGTCGCCCGAAGAGCCAGTTCACCGCGGGCGGCGAGA
>JAYSYI010000457.1:0-11654 GCA_043727665.1 Limnoglobus sp.
TTATTTGCCGAGGCGTGCGCGGCTTTTTCGGAGTTACCCGTACCCTGGATCGTTCGCTTGAACTTGTAGCGAAATTCGCAACCACAATCGACGCATTCGTGCTTCTTCCAGCACTTCACGTTCGCAGTGACAGTGTAAGTCGTGGACATACCGGTACTCGAATCGCGGACCACGGGGGTAACATCAGTCGGCACATCATAGCAAACGATCCACCGAAAATCGACGCCGATCCGTGCGATTCGCACTCCCAAGGATCGGCGCTGACCGCCGACACGAGTTTGCAGTAAGCTATTTCGCTTGCCGACCGTTCGCCGACTGCCGAAAGCGTTTCCCGGATGAGCTACCAAGTCGCACTCGATACGTTCCACGGTCCGCTCGACTTGCTCTTGTACCTCGTCAAGCGCAACGAGGTGGACATTCACAGCCTGTCACTCGCGCGGTTGGCGGATCAATTCCTCGAATACCTCAGCGTCATTCAAACGCTCGACGTCGAGTTGGCGGGTGATTTTCTCGTGCTGGCCGCCACGCTCATGGAATGGAAAAGCCAATCGTTGTTACCCGTCGAGCGCGTGGCCGAAGCCGGCGATGGCCCCGATCCGCGGCGACAGTTGGTGAAGCAGCTGCTCGAGTACCGCAAGTATAAAGACGCCGCCGCCGCATTGGAATTGCAGGCCGAAGCGCACAGCACACGATTACCGCGCCACCCGCCCACGACCGATGAACCGACCCCCGTCGGCCCGACGCCGTTGCGGCCCGTCGAACTCTGGGACTTAGTCAGCGCCTTCGCACGCCTGATGCGCGAAACCAAGGCCGCCGACGAGAAAACCATCACCTTCGACGACACACCGCAAGAGGTCTACGAGCGACAAATCCTCGAACGTGTACGCATCGCAGGCCGCATCGCGTTCGCCGACCTCTTCACGCCGCCCTACTTCCGCGCGAAGCTCATCGGCCTATTCTTAGCCGTGCTCGAACTCATCAAGCGCCGCGAAATCGAACTCGAACAAGCCGAACCCTTCGCTGAAATCTGGCTGATTGTGGTGCCGTTTAGCCGCGCCGCGTAGGCGTGAACACTCGCGAAATGGTATTGTCATTCTACTTATCGTGCTCACTTCATCGGGTGATAAGTGCGACAGTCTCCGTCGCTCTTCTCCGGTTGGAGTGTTAGTGCTTGTCTCGTACGTTCGATGGCAGCACGCAATTCCTCTTCTGCTGGTAAGTCCATCAGATATTTGGAGGCAAAAACTTTGGCGTTGATGCCTCCCATCGCGTAACGAACGACGGTGTCGCTCTTTTCGCTGCACAAAATTAGCCCGACGGGTTCGTTTTCTCTCGGCTCTGTCAAATGTTCTTTGGCGTAGTTCAAGTAGAGATTCATCTGCCCGGCGTCGGCATGGGTGAAGGAACCGATTTTCAGGTCGATGACAACGAGGCATCGAAGTCGGCGGTGAAACAATAACAGGTCGATCTTATACCACTGAGCGTCGATGCGAATTTTCCTCTGGCGGGCAACGAACGTGAAACCCCGGCCGAGTTCGACGAGAAACCGTTCGAGGTTTAGGATGATGGCCTCTTCGAGTTCGCTTTCGCCGTACTCGTCGGTAAGGTTCAAAAATTCGAGAATGTATGGGTCGCGGATCAGTTG
Source organism: Limnoglobus sp. (assembly GCA_043727665.1). GTDB lineage: Bacteria > Planctomycetota > Planctomycetia > Gemmatales > Gemmataceae > Limnoglobus. The sequence goes on from JAYSYI010000457.1 coordinate 1,646, forward strand.
AGCGGGTTCGATTGTGTCTTCGGACTTCGGGACGTTGACTCTCGCAAGCAGTTCCCGTTTCCGCTTCGACCCGGATAATCGTTCGTAGAACTGCGTCGAAACTTGGCGATCGAGTTGGCGAACGGACCACCCACCCTTGATCGCTTCCTCCTCGTAGAACCGCCGTGCGATTGGGTCATGCACGGTCATCAGTCGGACGTAATGCGACCAAGGGAGGGGAAAAAGTGAAGTCTTCAATCCGCCGGAATCGACCGACGCCAATTCCGCAGACGGTGTCTGCGCTTTCGCGTCATCGGATGACTTGACGCGAACTTGGAATGACCCGACACCTACTTGACGCGCGGCCCAATCGAGGTAGAAGGCTCGCATCTGTTCGATGTTTCGGCGTGAGAAGCCCCTTCCAAATTTGGCCGTCAGGTCGGTTGCGAGCCGGGCCATGAGTGCATCGCCGTATCCGGCACGTTCGTTTCCGCCCTGATCGAACTCGACAATATGACGGCCAAGTTCGTAATAACTGGCAGTCATTGCTCCGTTGACGATGCGAGCGGTCGCGGTACGGGCCTGATTGAGCAGACCGGCGACAACAGTTAGCAAGCCTTGATAACCTTTGTCGTCAACTGCCTTGGGTGCTTCGCCTTTGATTTTTCGATTTGCCATTTCCGCTAGTTTCCTGCGTTTTGCCCCGCCTCCTTCAGGTACCAGACAACGAGGCGAATCGCGATGCAATTTACGCAAAGTATTCCTTGTTTTCTTTCACGGGGCGATCGACGATTGGCACGCGTACATCGGAGACAATCTCTTTCACGATTAATGCGGCGGTTTTCTTGCGTAGGCGGCTCTCGGGGCGCAAGATGATGCGGTGCCCGAGGACGGGCTGTGCCATGCGTTTCACGTCGTCCGGGATCACGAATTCGCGGCTCTGAATTGCGGCCAGTGCCTGCGCGCAGCGGAACAGCGCGATCGAGGCACGCGGGCTGCCGCCGAGCATCACGTCTTCGCTTTCGCGGCTCCCGTGGATGATTTCCAGCACGTACTTTTTCAGCTTCTCATCGACGTGAATATTGCGCACGACTTCCTGGCAGGCGATCAGCGCATCGGCGGACACAACCGGTTGCAAGTCGTCGATTGGGTGGCCCTTTTGCAGCCGTGTCAGCATCATCGATTCTTCCTCGAAGCTCGGATAGCCGAGGCTGAGCTTAATGAGGAAGCGGTCGAGTTGGGCTTCCGGCAAAGGGAATGTGCCTTCTTGGTCGATCGGGTTCTGCGTGGCAATCACGAGGAACGGCGGCTTCAGGACGTATGTTTGGCCATCGACGGTGACGCGGCGCTCGCCCATTGCTTCGAGCAGCGCCGCTTGCGTTCGGGGCGTTGCGCGGTTGATTTCGTCGGCGAGGAGCGTTTGGGCGAATACGGGGCCGGGGCGGAACTCGAACTCAGTCGTCTTCTGGTTGAAGATCGACACGCCGGTGACGTCCGACGGTAACAAGTCTGGCGTGCATTGCAGCCGTTTGAATGTGCAACCGACGCTGCGGGTGAGGGCGCGGGCGAACATCGTCTTGGCCACGCCGGGGACATCTTCGAGAAGGATGTGCCCTTCGCAAAGATACGCCGCCATCGCCAGCGCCAACTGGGGCCGCTTGCCGATGATGACCTTTTCGACGTTCGCCACAATCTTCGCCGTCGTCGCCGCGACATCGATTCCCATCGTGCCCCCATTCAATTTCCAGTGCAAGGGACGCCGTAAGAACAGGATACGCCAACGCGAACAAAGGGCGAGGAAACGCGATACTGTCGCTCGCATAATCGACGGTAGCCCGAATTGGCGAGGCTTCAAAACCGTGTTTTGCCATTTCTGCATCTCAAACGTTGAGCCACACGATAAGGTGATTGCGACGAAAACTGTCGTAAGCTATTCTTCGATAGCGTTTGGAAATGACGGTACGAGAGGTTCCCGATGAACGATGACATCTTCGAGCGGTTCCCGGAAATGCAGCCGATTTCGTCGCCTCCGAGTTTATTCGGGATCTACGGCATCGGTACGAGTATCGCCGGTAATCGCGATGCCGACGAAGCGACGGGCACCTACGTCAAAACGCACTGCCTGACGCTGTTGTTCATTCCGCTAATTGCGATTGGGGCGTATCGCGTGGCCGATGCGCAAACGGGCGGTTGGTACTTCATCGGCAAGGTTGCGTTGTCGAAGTTTGCGAAGTTCTGGAACATCGGGTTCCTCGTGGCGATCCTCGCATTGGCGGGCGGCGTCGGTTGGCATCAGTACACGCACACACCGACGTATCTGGCGACCGCGAAGCTGGCCGATGCCGATGCGTTGGCCGCCGAGGGCAAGGCCGGACAAGCTGCGACGATGTATCTCGAAGTGGCCCGTGGCAAGGCGTTGCAATCGCAAGCAAAGACGAAATTCAACGGACTATTTACCACGCCACCCACCGACGGGGCCGAAGCCACCGAACTCTATCGCGTCGCGATGAGCCTGCACCGCGAGCAAAGTAGCCTGATTCCCGATCTGTTCAATCGCGGCATGGCATACGCGAACGAACGCCTGGCGACGGACCCGAAGGCGGCGCTCGGCGTGCTCGAAATCATCGCGCCGCTCGCCACAAAACCCGATGAAATTCTGAGTTTGCGGCTTCAACTATTGGAGAAACTGCAAGTTGCAGATCCGAGCGACCTCGACGTGGCATCCAAACTCGCGGTCGTCTACGAAGCGAAGGGCAAGCTCGATTTGTGCGAGAAGTTGCTAGTGCCACTGGAAGCGAAACTCGGCACCCGCGATGCCGCCGCCACGCTCGGCCGCATCTATTCGCGAAAGGGCGATTACGACAAAGCCATCAATCTGCTGCAACCGTACGTCGATGTGAAACTGCCCGCACTGCGTGCCGCCGATACGCGAATCAAAATGGCGTACGCTGCGGTCAACGAGCGGCTAAAGTCGGACTTCGAAAAGAACCAAGTGCCCGGCTTCGATTACAACGCCTACGATGCCGCGAGCAAGGAAGTCCAAGGCGCGATGATCGATACGGTGTTTTCGAAAATGTTGAAGGAAGACGCCGGAGTTCGCGATGCGCAGAACGAGTCCGCAGACACCGCTGGCGTTGTTTCGGCCGCGTTCGACCTCGGTATGGCGCGGCTGCAACGCAGCCAGAAACTCGCCGACCCGGAGGCGCGCAAAAAGGATCTCGAAGAAGCCGAAAAAACGCTGCTTTCGATCAAAACGTTCGCCGGACAAGACGACGATTACAAGCTCACGCTCGGCCAGGTGTATTACTGGCTGGGCAAGTCGGTCGAAGGCAAAAAAGAGTTCGAAGAACTGCTGGCTGTGCGGAATCGCTCGCCGGAAATTTTAATGACGGTCGGGATGGTACTGCGGGAAGTCGGCGTGGTGTCCGAAGCGCGGAAGATGCTCGAAGAAGCGTACAACTCCGCCTCTGTGCCAGAGAAGAAATTTAATGCCGCACGAATGCGTTCGGTGATGTCGCTCGATAACGACGATCAAATTCTCTGGCTCACGAAGTCCGGGCCAAACGATCTGGAGACGCAAGCCTCGCTCGCCTATGCCCGTGCGGTAAAAGCGATGTTGGAAGGCCGCGATGGGGAAGCGGTTACGCAATATCAACAATCGATTTCCATCTACGAACGGCTGCCGGTCACGACTTCGACTCTGAACAATGCCGCACTCTCGCACATGAATGTCGCACGACTGACTTCCGACAAAGTCGAATTCGCGAAGGGCGTCGACAAACTCGAACGCGCCATTGCCTTGAAACCGACCGATAGCATTTTGATTGGCAACACCTCGCACACGTTACTCGACGGGGCCATTCGCGATGTCGTCGGCACGGCCGTCGACTTCAAGCTACTCAAACGCGGTGGCAGTTGGGACATCTTGTCGTACTTGATCGGCGATGTGGCCGGACGGCAGAAATTCATCGCCGCGATTCAGCAACACCCCAGCTTCGTCAAATCGAAAACCTACGACGAAAAGCTGTTGATCCTCTCGCCGAAACGCCATGATGGTTACTCCAATTTGCAGCAGATTTACAATTTCACCCGCGATGTCGATGGAATGAAAGCCCTCGCCGCTAAGCTCGAAAGCATCGATCTCGATCTCGTGCAAGAAATGCAGAATTATCGCGACGTCATCTCGGGCAAGAAGGACGAGAAGTGGATCGAAGACCTCAAAATGGGTTTGCCTCGAGCCAAAACCATTGTCGATTCGGCACGGGCAGTGAAAGGAGCCACCTTCGCAATCGCAGTCGGCAGTTACGTGCAAAGTAAAGTGTCTGGCCAAACGGTCGGACTACCGATCGATGCGGACGAACTCGTGAAACTCGCGGACGAAGCCTACGCACTCGCACCATCGGACGGGGCACGCAATACGCAAAACCTGGCGTTGCTCGTGCGCGCTCACATCACGCTCGAACGCGAGTTGCCGGAGTTTGCCGCGATGGCGAAAAAATACCGGCGAACGCTGGCGAGCTATCTCATCAGCATCATCCTCGCCGATGGCGGCCCGCTGGCTGCGAAAGTCTCAGCGAATCCGGACGTGAAACGGTACCGCGCACACATTCTCGAGTTCACGAAAACCTACCCCAACGAACTCGGTTCCGGCGTCTGGTCCGCATTGAAAGAGACGCACCCAGACCTCGCCGCCATCGCCGCCAAACGGATGTTGTCCGACCCGTACGACATCGCCGATCACGCCATCGATCGCAAACTCACACCACTCTTGGCCAGCGAAGCGTATCAAACCGCATGGCGATTGCGCATCGCCGGTAAAGACGCCGAAGCCCGCGCCCTACTGGAGAAACTCAACGCCGACGGCATCCCCGTACCCGTGGGGAAATAACCAGCGCTGTTTCGCCGCGCTTCGCTACGCAAAGCCTTCACGGCGCGGCGAAACGAATCCCGATCTGGCAACTCCCACACGAATTCGCGAAGTCAATAAGTTTTAGGTGATTTGACGTAAGTCGGAATTATGTGGTGTGCAAAAGTATACCCAAAAGTGTCGCAAAATGACATAGAAATGTCGCATGTTGACATGAAAAAGGCGCATCCGGTCGATTTTTGGTCGCATTTGGTCGTGAAACGGTCGGTACTTACGGCGATTGCCCGCCGCATCCTCCTCGACGTAACCCGCAACAGCAGTGGTAGTTACGGTGAAAACCCTCAAAACAAATCGAATATTTGCGATCGGAAAGTGGCATTTTGAGACGAAAAAACACTCCAAAACACGATTTTTGAACCGCTACAATTCGGACTTACGTCGATTATGAGAGGCGAAATCAGTCACTTTAGGCAGATGTATGGCTTCAACTTGTCCAAGGTCTTTGCACCGATGCCACTGACTTTCCGCAGGTCTTCGATGGCTTCGAACGGCTTCGCTTTGCGGGCGTCCACGATGCGCTCGGCGATTTTCACGCCGATTCCGGGCAATCGCTGAAGTTCCTCCAGCGTGGCGAGATTCACGTTGATGGCGGCATCGCTGGCGGTGATCTTCTTTGCGCCGAGGATAACGGGCGCAACCACGGAGCGACGTTGCAGGCGTTCGACTTGCGGTTCGGCATCTGGCACGTGAACCCATTTGCGTAACTTATCGAGCGTTTTGCCGCCGATACCGTGGACGGCTTCGAGATCTTCGACCGATGCGAACGTACCGCGTTCGTGGCGATACGTCAGAATCGCGTCGGCCATATTCGGGCCAACGCCAGGGATTTGCAGCAGTTCCGTGCGGTCGACGCGGTTGAGATCGACCGAGGCGAGCGGCACGGCGGATTGTTGCAGCGTCGGTTGCGTGGCATAGCGTTCGCCGTAACCGCGAAAGATCAGGATCGCGAACGTGACGACAAACAAAACGATCACGACGTGCGTCCGGGAATTGGTCGGCGGTAGTGTGGCAGTGTCCATCTGCCGTCAAATTCTAACTCTTCGTTAAAGCCAGCACAACATACCGGCAGCGATTTTCCAGAAATGGCATCGCCGTCAGCAAACGTCGATCGATGCCATCGAGCGTCCGCGTGAACGTGCGATTCGGCCAGACGCGGCGCAACATGCCGAAGAGTTGGAAGCCGCGCACGTGTAATTGGGGGAAGAGTTGTCGCATCGGCGGGATGTCGCTCGGCTGTAGCGGGCGTTCGTCCGGCGTGCGATCTTTGCCGGGGTAAGGCAGGAATCGCCGCGCGAATCGCAATAGCGGATTCCCGCCCCACGGCTCGCAGAACACCGCCACGCCGCCCGGTTTCAGCACGCGATGCAGTTCCGGACCAGCAATCGACCAATCGAGGTGGTGCAAAATCGCGTTCCCCCACACGGCATCAAATGTCGCATCGGCAAACGGCAACGACTCGCCATCGGCGACGAGGCCATGCACGTTCACGCCGTTCGCCAACGCTCGCTCCTCGGCTTCCTGCACGTAGCCCGGCGACAGATCGAACGCGGTCACGGTGGCCCCAGCGCGGGCGATTGTCACGGCCGCCATCCCGTGCCCGCAACCGTAGTCGAGCACGCACTTCCCACGCAGGTTACCAAGCATCTCGTACGCGGGGCGAATCCAGGTTTCGTGGTCGAGAAATGCGGCATCGTCGAAGCGCAAATCGGCACGCCCCGCCCGAAACGACGCCGCCCGTTCGGCGGCCTGTTCGTCGTGAAAATGCTGTTCGCTCAGGCGACGTTGCATTTCGATTCCTGTACTAACAACGAACGACTGTTAACTGACGACTGCTGTTTCTATGGGAAACTACGGCGTCTTCCGCGTATTTCCTGAACCGAAAGTCGTTTGCTACGCGATCCCTATTTTGTAAGTATCATAGACCGAGACTTTTGCAAAAGGGGAATCGACGTGGCTACGCCGAACCCGCCGGTTGAATCGACTGACCACGCCGAAGCCCGCTTGGCGAAACTCCACCAACTCGAAGCCTTCGGTATCGACCCGTGGGGCCAGCGGTTCGATGGTCATCAAGGCATTGAGAGTATTCGCGAACTGCCGTGCGAGCCGTTCGACGATGCGAACCCGGGGCCGAAAGTACGTGCGGCGGGGCGTGTGGTCGGCCGTCGCAAGATGGGGAAAGTCTACTTCCTCGATCTCTGGGATCAGACCGGCAAAGTTCAGGTGATGCTCGGTTCAAAGCAGATCGGCGACGATGGCTGGAAGATCGCCGAACTGCTCGACCTCGGCGACCTCATCGGTATCGATGGCGCGTTCGGTAAGACGAAAACCGGCGAACCGACAATCCGCGCGACGCAACTCACGTTCCTCACGAAGTCGCTCGAACCGCACCCGACCGGCTACTACGGCATGTCCGATGAAGAGTATCGGCTGCGGCACCGCTACCTCGATTTGATATACACCGCAGACACGTTACGCCGCGCCCAACAGCGGGTGAAAATCGTACGCGCACTGCGGAACTATCTCGACGATAACGGCTACCTCGAAGTCGAAACGCCGACGTTGCACGCGATTGCGGGTGGGGCGGCGGCGAAGCCGTTCGGCACGCACCACAACGCGCTGGACATTCCGTTATTTCTGCGAATTGCGCTGGAATTACCGCTGAAGCGGTTGCTCGTCGGTGGGTTGGAGAAGGTCTACGAGATCGGTCGCGTCTTCCGCAACGAGGGCATCAGTCGGCGGCACAATCCCGAATTCACGATGCTCGAGTTGTACCACGCTTATGGCGACTTGTTCACGATGATGGACCTCACAGAGAAGGTATTCGTGGCGTGCGTCGATTGTCTCGGGGGCGGTCAAACACGCGGCTACGGCGATCGGGTCGTCGACTTCACGCCGCCGTGGCCACGGGTGAAGTACGCGGACATTTTCCAGCAAACGACTGGCGTGGAACTGTTCGATCGCGATGGCGTGAAGGCCAAGGCGACCGAGTTCAAAATCCCGCTCGAACTGCGCGACGACAAGACGAAAATCGCGACGCCGAAAGAGCACGAGGTACTTGTTCAGGAGTTGTTCGAGCATTGCGTCGAGCCGGAGTTGGCGAAGAGCGACAAGCCGATTTTCGTTTACGATTACCCGGCCGCTCTCTGCCCACTCACGAAGCGGAAGCGCGAGAATCCGGAGTTGGCCGAGCGATTCGAGATGTACGTGGCGGGAATGGAACTCGCGAACGCCTACACCGAACTCAACGACCCGATCACGCAGGAAGCGACGTTCCGCCGGCAACTCGCTGGGCAGAATAGCGACGATTCGATGGCGACGATGGATACCGATTTCGTCCGGGCACTTCGCCACGGAATGCCACCCGCCGGCGGCCTCGGCATCGGCATCGACCGCATGGTCATGCTGCTGACCAACACGACCACCATCCGCGATGTGATTCTGTTCCCGCTACTGCGTTCTGAGTAGTGGCATGTGGCGGTCACCCACGGGTGACCCCGTGGGAGTTTCTGGACGTCGTTGCGCGAGTGCCACTATATATGATTCATGTCTTCAGCAGTCTCTACCATTGACACTTGGCGAGCGTTTCCGATCATGGCTGATTCGACTGCGTCGCCAAATGCAGAGAACGTGGTGCGACTTTTCCCGTTGCCCAACCTCGTTTTGTACCCCCAAATCGTGCAAGGTTTACACATATTCGAGCCGCGTTACCGGGAGTTGATGTCCGACACGCTAGATGACGATATGCAGTTCGCACTCGTGCTTTTGCAACCCGACTGGGAAAACGATTACGACGAGTGCCCGCCGATACAAGAGATCGCCTGCCTCGGCAAAGTGATCTCGCACGATCAGATGAATGACGGCCGTTACAACTTGCAACTGCGGGGAATCACCCGGATTCGAATTCTCGAAGAACTCGACGATGACAAGCCGTATCGCACTGCACGATACGAACCGCTCAGCGATATCGTACCTACGCAACTGAGCGTATTAACCGCGATGCGCAAAGAAGTTGGGACCACGATTCTGGCACGTTTCCCCGAAGGCGGCACGACGCACAAACAGATCGAAGAACTGATCCACAGCGACACCCCATTGGGGGCGCTGTGCGATATCTTCGCGTATTCGCTGCCACTGCCGTTGGAGTTGAAACAACAATTGCTCGCCGAGTGCGATGTAACCGCTCGCGCCTCGCAACTCGCTGCCGCACTGCGACTCCCACAACCCGGCCGCCGCTTCCCGCCCGAATTCAGCGCGAATTAGAGGACAACACCGGGTAGGTCAATGACTCCAGCGACTACCCACCCCCCCATCCGTGGACTCATTCCCGAATTTCGGAACCAACCTAACCCAGCAACGACTTACGTCGAATTTCGAGCGATTCCTTTCACGCCGGAACCATAGTTTCGGCGTTTCTTTTTGCCAAAATTGCAACCTGGATTTGAACTACACCCGAATGGGTGGTGGTGTCATCAGAGCGGATTCCGCTATTGCCAGTACAGCCCATGCCAAACGGTTTCGTACCTTTTTGCCGAATCAAATCTTGTGTGATTCTCATTTAAGATAAGATCACATAAGTGACACAGAGCTTGTCTCCGGTGAAAGTCGCAAGTACTAAAACTGTGCATTCTAAACTGAGTTTCAAATTATGGGTCAGCATCTTTTAAAGCTGAGGATTCGCCCCGCAAGGGTTCTTGTTCTAATCAACCGGGATGCTTCCGAGTCGGACCTACTTCTCGCGATTGAGTTCTTCAGCAAGATTTGGGGCGGACGGTATGGTCAAATCTTAGCCGTTGATCCGAACGCAAGTGATCCGCTCACTGAGTACCGGCTTGGGAACTCTAGACCCGAGTTCATTTACGGAATTGGTCTCGACGACGAGTACTGGAATAAAGTGACTCGTCGCGTGTGTCAACCCAGAGCGTACGGGAAATTATGTTTAGAATTTGTTAAAGGGCTCAAGCAGCATCACTTTGAGGACTATTACCTCGTTGATCACGCTTTAATTCACTTATGGCAAACTCGCGACCAACGAAAGACTTATAAACAGAAACTCCGGCTTGTCACTCCGGATAAACGGTCAAATTTATCGACATACTGTTCGGC
>JAYSYI010000458.1:0-11631 GCA_043727665.1 Limnoglobus sp.
TTCGTTAGCCCGAGTTCTTCGGGGAGCAATTCCCGCGACGCTTCCAGCGTTTGGTTCAACTGATGGGCTTCCGCAACAAGGCGATCCGGCGGGTGCAAAAACAGTTCGCGAGCCACATCGCCAACCGTCACGGGGCCGTTCGCAGGCGTAACGATCTCTACACGCTTGAGGTGCGACTGCACGGAGTCCGTAATCGAGCGCGTCGCCGCCGCCGTTTCGCGTTCGAGATCGTCGGCATCGACGGCCACATGCAGTTCGTGCAGCGCCTCTTCGAGTTGGGTATCGAGTGCGGCCATCTCCCAAATCCGCTCGATGGTGGAGAAATCCTCGTTGTAAATCGCGACGAGATATTGTTCGGCGAGACGATCCATTTCGCGGTCGGTCATGATTGGCCTCCTTCGAAGGCCGCGGACAGCATTGGGCGAAGCTCATTGTGAATGCGGTTGAGTCGGACACGCACGTTTCCTGCACTCATCTCTAATATTGCACCGATTTCCGCACTCGTTGCATCCTCGACGTAGTGAAGTTGCACCAGCTTTTGGTCTTTGACACTGAGCTTGGCGAGCGCGACGCGAACCTGTTCGCCATCGGTATCGCGCATCAATCGCTCTTGCACCGATTCGTTCGTATCGGCGATGTCGGCAGGAAATTCGGGGGTAATGCCCATTTTCCGTGCGTCGCGATACTTCAACGCCAGATTGCGGACGATGCCCTGAATCCACGTGTTGACCGTTGCAACGTACGGATCGTAATCTCCGGCTTTCCGGAGTGCGATCATCACCGCTTCCGAAGCGATTTCCTCGGCAGCCAAATCGCGTTCGGTGCGAATGCCATTTCGCACCATCTGACGAAGCATCATCTTGGCCATGAAGACGATTTTTTCCAGCATCACCGGGTCGCTGAGCGCCGCCCGCACGGGGTCGGGTGCGGCGATGGTCGGTGGTGGATCGAGAACGTGAGCCATTGGGTAAGCACCGTGCGAACGGGTGGGCCATTCGTTGTTTTATTCCCACTCGACACCAGTACGTTACATAAAATGCAAAGGATGGAACGAAAATGGAATGTGCTAGCCAAAGTTCCCGTCGCAACGTCGCGAAAGACTTTTAGACAACTACGGCGATTTTACCCGAAACGATATCGAAGAAGTGCTGGACGAGTTCGGGGTCCAGCCCGCCTTGCGCCGAATCTTTCTTCATGACTTCCCAACACTGATTGTGAGGCATGGCCGAACGATACGGCCGGTCGCTGGCCAATGCGTCGTACACATCGGCCACGGAAAGGATTCGTACGAGATGTGGTATTGCGTCGCCCGCCAGGCCGTCTGGGTAACCGGTGCCGTTGATTCGTTCGTGATGCCAACGGATGAGGGGCAGGATATCGCGTGCCGAGCGAAGCGGTTCGACGATTCGCGCGCCATCGGCTGGGTGCCGCTTGATTACGCCAAACTCCTCGGGTGTCAGCGAACCCGGCTTATCGAGGATCGCGTCCGGCGTGCTGATTTTCCCGATGTCGTGGAGTGCCGCACCACGCCGCAAGATGTCGAGTTGGGCCTCGCCGATACCGATCTGTTTTGCAAGCGCGATCGCATACTGCGTCACGCGATCCGAATGGCCGTGGGTGAACGCCGACTTGGCTTCGATGGCACGAGCCAGTGTGAATACGACCGACTCGGCGGAGTCGAGGCCATCGAAGAGTTCCTTTTGCCGCAACAGCGAACGACAGCGGGCCGCGACTTCCAGCGTCTGAAACGGCTTGGTCAAAAACTCGTCGGCCCCCAGTTCCCACGCCCGCAAACGAGCGTTCGCTGCCCCGGTACCGGTCAAAATGAGAATTGGCAACAGTCGCGTCTCCGGCGCGCGTTTGAGCCGACGACACACTTCAAAACCGCCGACTTGCGGCATATCGACATCAAGGATAATCAGGTCGGGGCGTCGCGCGGCCACACACTCCATCGCCTGCTGGCCATCGGCCGCCACGACGATCTGATGACCTTCGGCTTCCAGTACCATTCTCAGCAATTTGGTGATCGCCGGTTCGTCATCCACCACGAGGATCGTTCGACGACCCGTTTCTTGTGCGGACATGCGTTGGCTCCAGTATAGCCGCGGAATCACGCGGGGATATATATTGTAGCACACGGATTTGACCAATGCGAGCGAAGTGAAGTTCGTTTTCCTACCGTTCCTAGCTAACCCGGCGAGTCGTTGGGGGCGATAACGGCATCGAGAACTTCGCGCGCCTTGAATGCGAGCGTAACGGGAGAGAACGGTTTTTGAAGGAAGTTGACTCCCTCGCTGAGGACGCCGTGCCTGATGATGGCGTCGTCCGTGTAGCCCGATACGAACAGTACTCGCATCATAGGGTCACTCATGGTCATCTGCTCGGCAACAGCGCGACCGCCTGCGCCAGGCATTACGACATCGGTAATCAATAGGTGGATCGGTCCATCGTGCCGTCTGGCCAACCGTATGGCTTCGTCCCCGTTGACGGCCACTAAGACCGTGTAACCACACCCCTCGAGAACGTGCCGAGTGAGCGCTCGCACCCCATCTTCGTCTTCGACTAAAAGGATCGTTTCCGTGCCCCTCGGCGGCAGTTGGAATTCAGAGAGAAGCTTCGAATCCCCGCCGACTTTCTCGACACGAGGTAAATAAATCTGGAACGTCGTTCCGGCCCCAACTCGGCTGTTGATCGCAATGTGGCCACCGCTTTGTTTGACGATGCCATACACGGTGGCCAAGCCGAGTCCGGTACCCTTTCCATGCCCCTTCGTAGTAAAGAACGGTTCAAAAACCTTTGCCTTCACCTCCGGTGACATTCCGCTTCCCGTGTCGGTTACGCTGAGGAGAGCGTGCGGGCCGATTTGCGCGTCCGTGTGATTTTGAACGTATTCCTCATCAATTTCGACGTTCCGTGTCTCGATTATTAATCGGCCACCGAGTGGCATCGCATCGCGGGCATTGACGGCGAGATTCAGCAGCACTTGCTCGATCTGCCCGGGGTCGGCCCGCACGGCCCACGTATCGGAGGCTAGTGTCGTGGTGAGCCGGACGTCTTCGCCAATCAGACGGCGGAGCATTTTATCGATGTCGGCCAATACTTCGTTGAGATCGAGCACCCGTGGGGCCAGAACCTGCTTGCGGCTGAACGCCAAAAGTTGACGCGTGAGACCGGCGGATCGTTCACCCGCTTTGTGAATCTCATCGACCATATCTCGCATTGGATCGGTCGCGGGTAGCGACTGGAGGAGGACATCGCTGTAGCCGTTAATGATGGTGAGGAGATTGTTGAAGTCGTGCGCCACCCCTCCCGCAAGTTGCCCGATCGCTTCCATTTTTTGGGCCTGTCGGAACTGCTCTTCGAGGCTTCGCCGTGCGGTCACGTCGGCTTGCACGCCGATGAAATGCGTCAATCGCCCGGTCTCGTCGCGCACCGGCGACAGCGACAACTCATTCCAAAACGGAGTGCCGTCTTTACGATAATTCAGCAACTCGACATTGCAGGGTTTGGCATTTCGAATTGCCTGCCGCAACTGTGCGACTACGACCGGGTCGGTGTCTTTGCCCTGAAGGATGCGGCAGTTGCGACCGATGAATTCAATCGAACTGTACCCGGTCATACGCTCAAAACCCGGACTGACGTAAATAATGGAGTTATCTGGCTGGTTCGCGTCGGTAATTACGATGCCTTGGGAAGTCGCCTGGATTGCACGATCCCGCAGATTCAGCATCCGTTCCGTATTTCGTCGTGACGTAACGTCCTGAACGATAGAAAGAATACCCTGGAATTTGCCGTCTGGGTCGAAGAAGGGGGTGTTGTGCCACTCGCAGACGATTATCGCCCCACTCTTGGTAACGTTCTCGCTTGTGACGTGGGCAATCATGTCTCCCGCCTTCAATCGGGCAAAGAGGATTGCCACGCGGGCAGTCGAACGCGCGGGAACAACCACCTCGAACGGGTGCCGACCAAGAACCTCGGTCTCGGCAAATCCGAACATTCGCTCGGCTGCGGGGTTCCAACGGGTATAACAGAAGTTGGGGCCGCACAGCAGGTAGCCCAGGGGCAGTCGTTCGATCTGGATGGTTAGTCGGTTCAGCAGTTCGACCCGCTCAACCTCAGCTCGCTTTCGATCGGTGACGTCGCGGAATACCCCCAACAACAATAATTCGTCGCCCGGAACTTCGAGGAACGAATTGGATACTGCAAACCAAACACGTCTACCGTCCCACAGGAACACTTCTGCCTCGTGGTGTGGCCGAATTGTCCTCGCCGCGAATCGCTCGCAGTGCTTCCGCAGGATCGCTTCACCATGCAGCGGGGCGTATACTGTAGCGAGTGGGTAGCCCTCGATCGATTCTCGAGGTCGACCCATCATGAGGCAAAATGCCTCGTTGACCATCCGGACCAGCCCCGCCCCGTCGGTCAAACGCATGCCGTCTGCGGAACTCTCCCAAATCAGCCGCAAGAATGATTCCGACCTCCGTAACTTGTCATGCTCCCGGTTGCGTTCCGTGATGTCCCGCAGGTAGGCGGTAAACAGTGGCGGGCCGGTCGTGGAAATGCGAGTGATAGCCAGTTCGACGGGGAACTCGGTTCCATCCGCACGCAACCCGGTTACCTCGAGCCGCTGACCCAGAATCGGCCCTTCGCCAGTGCTCAGATAGTGCGACATCCCCAATCGGTGAGCCTGACGGTACGCCGCCGGAATGATTGTGTTGGCAAGAGGTTTCCCGACCAACTCCTCGAAACGATACCCGAACATCTGCTCGGCAGCAGGATTGAATTCGACCACCATCCCTTCGTGGTCCATCGTGATAATAGCGTCGAGGGCCGTTTCTAAAATCGCCGCCTTGTGGGCCTCGCTTTGACGGAGGGACTGCTCGATCCGTTTTCGTTCGCTGATGTCGCGGGAAATGCCAATAACCCCAATCACGTTGCCATCGACATCTCGGTGGGGGGGCTTTCGTTACGAGATAAGTCCGGGTGACCCCGGCAGCAGTCAACTCTTCTTCGTGCATCGCGACACACCCGGTCTCCATCACACGGCGGTCGTGGTCCATTACAATTTGAGCGTCGGTCGAATTAAATAGAGTAGTATCATTTCGACCGATGACTTCCTCAACCGGCTTCCCCACAAATGAGGCGGCGGCCTGATTGAACAACGAATACTGGCCCACCCGGTCTTTGATGTATATTGCGTCGGGTGTTCCGTCAGCGACCACTTTGAGAAGATTCGCCGTTCGCAGCATTTCCCTTTCCAACCGCAACCGTTCTGTCACGTCCAGCGCTAACACGAACCGCGCAATGCGTCTACCGTACCGAATGTCGTTACTGCTGATCTCGACATCGATTAATATGCCGTTCTTCTTCCGGTGCCGCCATAATGTGGATTGCGTGCGGCGGGTAGTCTGTCGAGACATCGCTGCTAGCAATTTGGGCACATCCTCCGGAGGGCGAATGTCGCAGATCGTCATCCCGAGAAACTCGTCCCGGGAATAGCCGTAATGCTGAATCGCCGTCTCATTGACGTCGAGGAAACCGAGCGTTTCGAGGTCGTAGACCCACATCGGGTGAGGATTGGACTCGAACAGAAGCCGATACTGGGCTTCCCGTTCGCGAATGGCATTTTCCGCTCGTTTGCTCTCGGTGATGTTGCGAGTAACGGTCGCAAAAGACCCATCCCCGCCCGAGGGATCCGGAATGGTAAACGTCGAACGAAAGACGTCGATGATGTCGCCTGTCTTCACGTTTCGCAACTGCATTTCGCCTTCCCACAATCCGTGTTCGCGGGCCGTGCGAATGACGGTGTTGTGGAAAAACTCTTGCCACTCCAGAGGTATGTAATCGGTGAATACCATCTCACGCAAATCGTCGAATTCGCCAATGCCGATCATCCGCCGACCACTCGAATTCATAAACGTAATTTGACCGTGTATATCCGCAAGTGCGATGAAATCCTGACTGTGTTGAACGAGACTCAAAAGCGTTTGCTGGTCGGACGGATCGTGAAACTGAGTAGAATGCGAATTGGGAATATGGACGACGACTTCTGCGGCATTCGTTGCAATTGACCCATCCGCTTTCTCAACTCGCTTCCACACGGGGTCCAGCCCGCCCTGCCGAAGCGCATGGAGAATGCGTTCCTCATCCTCGGGGGATCCCTCTACGAATAACACGCGGATCGGGCGGTTCATCGCGTTCATTCTCGATCATGAGTAGTTAGCACCGATCAGTTGCAATGTCATACTCTGCCAAACCTCGCATTCCATTTCCATTAAAAAATCGGGTACAGCGAAAAGTACCGTATCGCTCCGTCTTGGGCTATGGTTCCCATCGGGATTTGCCGGCTGCTAGTTGGGTCACTTCCGCAATTTGAACGAAGCGAGAAACAACGATGCGGTCTTCGACTCGACATCGTCTTTCGTGCCGGTGACCGTCGCTTGATACAACCGCGTGCCGATAAGGTGGAGGTGGGCGCGGGTGTGGGTTTTGCCGTAGTCGAATTGCACTTCGATTCCGGCGGGTCGGTCGCCATCGGCGATGAGGTCTTTTTCGTTTGAAATGGTACCATCGCGGGTCTTCATGCCATCGCGCACCGCGTTTAGCAACTTGCTGGCATCGAGGTTCGCAAACGTCTCCGGGTAATCGGTGTACGTCACGGCAAACACGATGTCCGATTGCCCTTTTGCGGTCGCCGTCTCGGCCGTCACCGTCAGCCCGCCCGCCGGCGATGGCACCGTCCGCGATGCCGCTTTGACCTTGCCAGGAAAGTCCGCCACGAACCGACCGCTCGCCGATTCGTGTGCGGTCAGAACGATGTCTCGCCCCGCAACCGCAACGCCCGCCGTAACAATCAGCACAAACAAGACGCGAAGGAACATCATGGAAATACTCCTGAAAACAGAACACTGGCGTGTCTTTTAACTCCAAGGATCGTTGCGACGCCCCTTTTCGGATCGCTTCTGAGTCTTTCAGTATTATATCGCCATTCGAACTCGCACGATATGCACAACGAATGGACGAGGGTTCGTGTCGGATGGTCGACGGACAAGAATCGCGGAAGGAGGGGTTGAAAATTTCCCCCTTTGCGTCATAATTTGTTTACCAGCCGGAGTGGTGAAATTGGCAGACACGCCAGCTTGAGGGGCTGGTTCTCGCAAGAGAGTGCAGGTTCAAGTCCTGTCTCCGGCATTAAAACCCGTTGCGGTAGGCAACGGGTTTTTCGTTTATCGGTACCGTGGCACATCCTCGCGTTTCAGTAATTCTGCCTTTCGCTCGATGCCCCAACGATAGCCGGATAGCGTCTCGTCGGTCCGCACGATGCGATGGCACGGGATGACAATCGCGATCTTGTTGGCGGCACACGCGGCGGCCACCGCGCGTGCGGCTTTCGGCTTCCCGATCCGCTTGGCGATCTCGGTGTAGCTAGCTGTCGTGCCGGGCGGGATCTGCCGGAGCGCGTTCCAGACGAGAAGTTGGAACGCGGTCCCACAGACATCGAGTGGCAGTAGGCAATCGATTGCGGGGCGCTCGACGAGCGCGATGGCGGCGGTCACCCATTTTGCGAACGTGGCATCGCCGCCGACGATGTCGGCTTTCGGGAAGCGATTCGGCAATTCGCGCGCTAAGGCAGCCGAATCGTCGCCGAGGAAAATCGCACACATTCCCGCATCGGTGGCCGCAACCAGCACCGAACCGAGCGAGCTATCGCCGACGGCAAAGCGTATCATTCTTTTCACCCGTATTTTTTGTGGCATAACGCGGACGTCATTTTTGCGGCTTTCACCAACCCGCCGCTTAGCTTTTCGCCGTCGGGGTCGACGTACAATCGGCCGCTGTTGCCGTCGATTTTTGGGTCGTAGCCGGTTACGTGAACGTTGAAAATGTACGCGGTTTCGGACTTGGCCTCGAACCAGTGGATGTTGTCTTTGTGGTCCGAAATCGTCGACAGATCACCCGCCTTGAACGCGCGATCGATCGTCGGCTTGATGATGAAATGCTCGGCGTGCGTTTCGACGCGGTCGTAGTGTCGGCCGTGCCATTCGCCCTTCAGAACGATGAACCCCGTACACATATTCGAGTGGCCGTGCGGCACGATCGAGCGGCCCTTTTTACAACCGAAAATCTGCCGGCCGAACCGCACTTCGGGCAATCCTTCGACCGTGCTGAGATCGATCCCGAGGCTGGCCGCCCCGTTGTCGGGGAGTTTCGATTTTTTCTCGATGTCGTCGAGTTTCACGAACGTGGAGAGCGTTTTGAGATCGATCCGTTTGTAAAGCTCTTCCATTTTCGTCTGGAATTCGAGATCGGTCAGCTTGCGGCCCCGCAGATCGTTCGTCATCGTGATGAGATCTTTGAGCCAGTCGCCGATGGTGGGCTTCACGCTGTCAGCCAGCAAGTCGCGCGACCAGAGCGTTTCGATCAGACCGTAGGCGACGAGCGAACCGAGGATTTGCGAGCCGAACTCGCGACGCGACGATGACATGGATGCAGTACCCGAAAGTGAGGGAGGAATCGAATGCCCTCAGAGTATCCGCGATGGGCGAGTTGCGATAGCAGAAAATGAAAAAAGCCCACGGACGATCGTCCGTGGGCTTACCTGTGAGCTTTTGTTCTTACTTCTTCACTTCGTACTCGGCGTCGATGACATCGTCGCCGTCTTTCTTTTCCTGCGTGCTTGGCGTCGGGCTGCCGGGGGTGCCGGTGTTCTTGTACATGTGCGCAGCCATCGCCTGCGAGGCCGTATCGAGTTCGTCGATAGCCGTGCGAATCGCGGCGGGGTCGGTGCCGTCCTTCAGCGATTGCACCTTCTCCATCGCCTTCACGATCGGGGCTTTATCCGCTTCGGTGATTTTGTCGCCGGCTTCCTTGAACAGCTTTTCCAGTTGGAAAATCTTCTGCTCGGCTTCGTTCTTCACCTCGGCCACGGCTCGCTTGCCCTTGTCGTCGTCGGCGTGCAGTTCGGCATCGCGACGCATCTTCTCGATCTCGTCTTTATCCATCCCGCTCGCGTTCGTGATGCGGATCTGGTTTTCCTTGCCCGTACCTTTATCCTTTGCCGACACGTTCAGAATGCCGTTGGCATCGATGTCGAACGTCACTTCGATCTGTGGGCTGCCACGGGGGGCGGCGGCGATGCCGTCGAGGTGGAACTCGCCGATTTTTTTGTTGTCGCGGCTCATCGGGCGCTCGCCCTGGTAGACTTCCACCAGTACCGATGGCTGGCTGTCGGCAGCAGTCGAATAAACCTTCTGTTCCTTCTTCGGGATCGTCGTGTTCTTCGAGATAATCACGTCCATGATGCCGCCGAGCGTCTCGATGCCCAACGAGAGTGGCGTGACGTCCAGCAACAGCAATTCGGACTTGCTGCCGAGCAACAATTGCGCGCCTTGGATCGCGGCACCGACCGCCACGACTTCATCGGGGTTCACGCCGCGGTGGCCTTCTTTGCCGAAAATCTCTTTCACGAGTTGCTGAACGCGCGGCATCCGCGTCATCCCGCCGACCATCACGATCTCGTCGATTTGGCTCGGTTTCAAGCTCGCATCGCTCAGCGCGGTCAACACCGGCTTCTTGCAACGCTCGATGAGATGCTCGACCATGCCTTCGAACTGTGAACGGCTGACCGACAGCATCAGGTGCTTCGGCCCCGTGGCATCGGCGGTGATGAAAGGCAAATTAATATCGGTGTTCGGCTGCTGCGAAAGATCTTTCTTCGCACGCTCGGCGGCTTCCTTCAGGCGCTGAAGCGCCATCTGATCTTTCCGCAGATCGATGCCGTTTTCCTTCTGGAACGCCGACGCGATGTAGTCGATCAAGACTTGGTCGAAGTCGTCGCCGCCGAGGTGCGTATCGCCGTTGGTCGAGCGAACTTGGAACACGCCGTCTTCGCCGACTTCGAGAACGGAGACGTCGAAGGTACCGCCACCGAGGTCGAACACCGCGATCTTTTCGTCCTTCTTTTTGTCCATCGCGTATGCCAGCGATGCCGCCGTTGGCTCGTTGATGATCCGCATCCGCTGCTTGTTCTTTTTGCCCGTCTTCGGGTCTTCGATTTCCCACTCGGTATCGAACCCAGCAATGGCGGCGGAGTCGATTGTGGCTTGGCGCTGCGCGTCGTTAAAGTACGCGGGGACCGTAATCACGGCCTTGCGGACGGTGTGCCCGAGGTACGCCTCGGCGGCTTCCTTCAACTTGCGAAGAATCATCGCCGAGATTTCGGGTGGCGTGTGGTTCTTCGAGTCGATTTCGACCTTCACGAGTTCGTCTTTACCGCCAACGATCTTGTACGGGACGAGCTTTTCTTCGGATTCGACTTCATAATGGCGTCGGCCCATGAACCGCTTAATCGAATAAATCGTGCGGGCCGGGTTGGTGATCGCCTGTCGTTTCGCCGGGTCGCCGACGAGTCGATTGCCATCTTTGGCGAACGCAACCACGCTGGGTGTGATGCGGTTGCCTTCCTGATTCGCAATGACTTTCGCTTCGTTACCTTCCATAACGGCAACGACCGAGTTCGTCGTGCCGAGGTCGATCCCGATAATTTTTTCTTCTGCCATCTGATGGTTCTCCGTGGGAATGGCAAATCGGCCATTGGGTGGATGTTAGTGTCTGGTGAACTGGGCAATTCGTGATTTTTGAGCACCTGATAGACTGCAAAAGCAATGCCAACTGCAATCCGCCGCCTACAATATTCCGTAACTGCATTGCCAATAATATATTGTGCCAAACCCATTCTGCAAAAGTCACGGCAATTTCGCAACGAATCTGGCCATCACTGCCAGTTTGGCACACGGTGAGCAATCCGGCAAACCACCTACCCGATCCGTCTCGGCATTCCGTTGCCGATACAACCGAACAACCCGCACGGAAACGAGTTACATTTACGGGCAAATGTCGATCTTTCGTTGACGGTAGGGCACCGGACAACTAAATTGTGACGGATTATACTCACCCATGCCTTTTAGATGAGTTGCGAATCCATGTCGCGTAAGCCGGATAACGGAACGTCAGAAAAGTCTGCCGCCAACCTCAAAGCGCTGCGCGTGCAGATCGACAAACTCGATCAAACGATACTCGAGTTTCTGAACAAACGCGCGGCGGTGGCAGCACAAATCGGCAAGGTAAAGTCCGAACACGGCGGTGAAATCTATTCCGCCGCTCGCGAAGAAGAAGTCTTTGCCAACATTCTCGCATCGAGCAAAGGCCCGCTTCAGGAGGTGACGATCAAGTCGATCTTCCGCGAACTCATCAGCGGCTCGCGGGCACTCCAGCGCGTGCAGAAAGTCGCATTCCTCGGGCCAGAATACAGTTATAGCCACATCGCCGCACTCGAACGCTTCGGCGAAGCGGAGGACTATATGCGGGTCGGGTCGATCGCAGCCGTGTTCGAAGAAGTTAGCCGAAAGCACGTCGATCTCGGCGTCGTCCCGCTTGAAAATTCGACCGATGGCCGTATCGCCGACACGCTCGATATGTTCATCCGGCAGCCGAGCGTAAAGATTTGCTCCGAAGTCCGTCTGATGGTTCATCACAACCTGTTGGCGAACTGCAAACAGACCGAAATTCAGCACATTTACAGCAAGGCGCAAGCCCTGTCGCAGTGTCGCAATTGGCTCAGCAAGAACATGC
>JAYSYI010000459.1:0-3862 GCA_043727665.1 Limnoglobus sp.
TGTACCGATGGCGTCGGCTCGAAGCTGAAGATCGCGGCGATGATGCAGCGCTTCGACTCGGTCGGCATCGACCTCGTCGCGATGTCGGTCAACGATCTCATTTGCACCGGGGCCGAACCACTTTCGTTCCTCGATTACATCGCGATGCACGCCGACGACCCGGTGATGACGGTGCAACTCGTCAAGGGCATCAGCGATGCCTGTCTCGAATGCGATTGCGCGCTCGTGGGCGGCGAAACTGCGATTCTGCCCGATTTTTACCAGCCCGGCGATTTCGACATGGCGGGTTTCTGCACCGGTGTCGTCGAGCGGTCCGGCGTGATCGATGGCAGCCGCGTCGAAGTCGGCGACGCGATCATCGGCCTCGCGAGTAGCGGCATCCATTCGAACGGCTACAGCCTCGTTCGCAAGGTCGTTTTCGAAGCCGCCGGGTTAAACATCGACACGCACGTGCCCGAGTTGGGCAAGACCGTCGGCGAGGAACTCCTGACGCCGACGCGGTTATACGTGCGTGCGGTGCGGGCGATCTTGTCGCACTATCCGGTGAAAAAGCAGGGTGTCATTCACGGGCTGGCGAACATCACGGGCGGCGGATTGCCGGACAACTTGGCGCGGATTCTGCCACCGGGAAGACGTGCGAATATCGTGCGCGGAAGTTGGCCGGTGCCGCCGGTCTTCACGTGGATGCAACGCCTCGGGTCGATCGCCGACACGGAAATGGATCGCGTGTTCAACATGGGCGTCGGCTTCGTGATGGTCGTGTCCCCGAGCTTCGAGGCAAGCATTCGGGCACAATTGAAAGGGCAAAAGATCGAATCGTGGAAGATCGGCGAGATCGTCGCCGGGGAACAAGGCGTGAGTATTAGCTGAGTGATTTCATGTTGACCGACATCTCAGGATCGATTGCCTCAAACCGCGTCGGCGTCTGTGGCGGGGTCGCCATCGCGGACCTCGACGGCGATGGCCGCGTCTCGGTTATCGTCGCCGGGTTCGGTGTGGCCAACCGCGTGCTGAAATGGAGTGGCCACGCACTGCGCGAAACCGCGCCGCCGTTCCTCGCCGACATCGACCGCAAATCGACCGGCGTAGCCGCCGCCGACTTCGATGGCGATGGGCGCGAAGAAATCTACGTGCTGAGCGCGGAAGCCGGAACGGATCGCCTGTTCGACCAACTCCCCGATGGCGAGTGGGTCGATCTCTTTTCCCGCAGCGAAAATGCAGCCGTTCGCAACGGCGGCACGGGGCGTTCGGTGTGCGGAATCGACCGGCGCGGCAACGGGCGTTACAGTTTCATCGTGGCCAACTCTGGCCGCCCACTACGGCTTTACGAACTCGCACCCGATGGCACAATTACCGACTTGGCACCGGCGCTCGGCGTGAACTTGACCGCACTCGGCCGCAGCTTGCTCGTTGCCCCGTTGGCGTCGTCGCGGCCCGATATTTTCTGTGCGAACGAGATGGGGCCGAACTTCCTGTTCCGCAACACGGGCATGGGCACGTTTCTAGAAGTGGCGGCTGAGCATCGCCTCGCGGACTTCGAAGAACACGGTCGCGGCAGCACGGTTCTCGATGCCGATGGCGATGGCCGCTTCGATATTTGTTACGGCAACGCTGACGGCCCGCACCGATTGATGCTCCGCCAACCTGATGGCACGTTCAAAAATGCGGCGACGCTGGCGATGGCGCTGCCCTCCGCGATTCGCACGGTGATTGCCGCCGATTTCGACAACGATGGCTACGAGGAGCTTTTCTTCAACAATCTCGGCGAACCGAATCGGCTATTCCGCCAGACCCGCGATGGCTGGATGCACGCCGACATCGGCGCGGCTACCGAATACGACGACCACGGCACCGGGGCGGCGATTGCCGATTTCGACGGCGACGGCCGCCTCGAACTGCTCATCGCACACGGCGACACAAAACCACTGACACTGTACCGCGGCCCCGAAAACGACAATCTCTGGGTGAGGGTGCGACCGCTGACACGCTTCGGTGCGCCCGCCCGAGGCGCGGTAGTGAAACTGATCGCAAACGGCCGCGCGCAAGTCCGCGTCATCTGCGGGGGCAGTGGCTACATGTGCCAAATGGAGCCAATCGCCCACTTCGGCCTCGGCACATCCACCATCATCGACTCCGTCACCATCACCTGGCCCGACGCCTCTTCGATCACGATTCTCAAACCCGCCATCCGCCAACTGCTAATCGCGAAGTACCCCGGCAGCGGGTGAAGCACGCCAGGTTTTGGTAAGATTAGCGTGAGCCGTCTGGCAACTACGGTCGACAACATGAAGAGGTAAGCGATGAACGTATTCACCGTAACGAAGCCCGGCGGCACCAAAGACTACGAGTTTGAAGCGTACACGCGACTACTCGAAGACATTGGCGTCGATGTGGCGAATGTCCCACGCGTTCCCGAGCCGGAGACGTCACGACGTTGGCTTTACACGTGGCGATTGCAAGGGGAGGCAGAAGGGTTTGCCCACGAGTTGAAAAAGCGTATGCGAGATGGATCTTGGCACGTACACCGATTCGAAATGGAAGCGGAAGATCGTGGCCCCGTTGCGCCACTGGATATTTACGTCGGCGATGAAGATCACGGAACCATGTATTACCTTTCTCCCGCGAGTCGCGAGCGAATCATTAAGGCATACCCACACACGAAGTTGCACCCCCTGACCATCGTGCGTGCAGAACTCAAGCGAATCCAAGATCAGTACGGGGACACATGGTGGGACCAAGTGCCCGTATTGCTGACACGCCTGATGAAAGACCAAATTCTCGCATTGGGTGGCTATCGCGTCATTCAAACCTACGGCGTAATTGGGCATGAAGAACTGCCGCCAATCCCCTCCCAAGGATAATCCCGGCCATGTACTACACCATCGGGAACGGGCTGCTTTTTCGCGTGGCGTCGGCAACCTCTGGTAACGCTTGGCCGGACCGATTATAAGACAAGGTGCTTACTACGTCGGGCGAGAGGGGAATCGTTACAGTAGCCTGCACCAGTTGACGGTGTACTGTGCCGAAGACCCGCTCGTTGCAATCGCGGAGGGCACGTACTATCAAGCGTTGAATTGGCAGAAGGAAATCGCGTCTTCGCGCACGAAGGCGGTCAAGTACCCACTGCGGTCCGAACACCTTCTATGGGGCTTTCGGATCGACCCATCGCCCTCGGTAATCGACATGGAAAGTCCATTAGAGCGTTCGGAAATAAAGATAGAATTTCTTGTTTTTCAGGTATTGCAGGTCATTGTTTCCGAACGCTCTTAGCAATCAATCATTTTGCGTACTCACCTCAAGTCCTTTTGAACCCGAGTCGAACGTATATCGATACACAAGAAATCGCGAATGACGTTCGTGCTCACATCCCGCCAATTGGCTCCGCTCTGCCCAAACCCAAGGGGATGAAAATCCCTTCTGTTCGAGCACAACATGCGCATGCTTTCCAACCGCATCATTTGGCATTGTTCGTCGTGAACACGACTGGTTCCATCCCTTTCGATCAGAGATCCCAACTCGCGGCTAAAATGACAATCGAGTTCGAGTTCCTTACCCACACACCGACCACTTCCGTTGCCTACCAACACGCACGAATCGATTGGGCAACACCAAGATTTCGCGTGACGACGATTCCAAGCGAACCTTCACTGTCGTCGATCGCTGCCTTCCTCGGCCGGCCAAAGTCTCGAATTTACTATTTGAACCGTTGGTACAAAATCGGCATTATTTTATGAGTAAAACCGCATCAGGATTGTGTAAGTGCAACCCCCAAGTGACGCGAAGTTGGGCTTGACACACAGATTTTATCGGTTTCTACTGTCACAATTCTGGTTCGTTTCTTCTTGAGAAATCACGCCATGGA
>JAYSYI010000460.1:0-3830 GCA_043727665.1 Limnoglobus sp.
GGGAACAGTTCTTGGCAGCTTTTCCCGATCATCGCACTCATCGGCAACGCGGCAAAGTCTTCGAATGCGGTATTGCCACCGGTGAAAAGCAACTCGCGATTCTTGTACAAGATCACATCGGGAATCGAATCGAACAGCGCGTGAAGGAGCGCGTGCTGTTCGCGAAATTCGCGTTCGGTGCGGGTACGGTCGGTTACGTCGCGGTAGTTGAACACGACGCCGTTGACGTCGGGGTTATCGAGTCGGCTGACGCCGGTCATTTCGATGTTGCGCCAACTGCCATCGGCGTGTGCCATCCGCACGCGCCACACGACGTCTTGACCGGGCCGCGAGATCGACTGCAAAAGGTTCTTGCGCGCCTCCGCGCGGTCGTCGGCATGAATCGAATCGAACAGGCTGCGGCCTTCGAGTACGGTAGGCAGGTGGCCGAGAATCCGCGTCAGCGTCGGGCTGGCGTACTGCACCTTGCCCCGCGCGTCGGCAACCAGAATGCCATCGCCGGACTTTTCCACCATCGCCCGGAACCGCGCTTCGCTTTTCCGCACACCCGCTTCGGCCAGTTGCGCACGACCCAGCGCATCGCGGCGGTCGGTGTCGTCACGCACGGTGTAGAGCGCATACGTGGTCGGCTTCGCGTGCAATCGGGTAACGGTAATCGTAACCGGCAGCCAACCCGGCGACTGGCGCACGCGTAGCAGGAAACCGCCCTGCCCGTGGAACAGCGTCGTCTTTTCGGTGGCTTCGCGGAGTGGATCGGAGTTGGTTTTGGCTTCGTCGAACCGGAACAGATCCGACGCCTGGCAGCCGTTGAGTTCGTGGCGAGGGAACCCCGTTAGCCGCAACCCGGTTTTGTTGACGAGGAGAATGCGATCTGACTCGGGTTCGATCAGGAACAGCGCATCGCCGTTTTCCTCGAACAACCGCGAGGCGAAATCGGGCTGGCCGAACACATTCGCCAAGATGGCGTCCGTACTGGTAACGTCTTTACGTAATGGGTCGAGTGAAGAGACCGCCATAGGATACACTTAGCACCGATAGTACGGGCGGAAGAAACTTTTCTCAAGCTATCGGAAGCGACTTCGACCCGCAACGAAATTCACGAGAACATCCCATGGCGACGATCATCGACCGGCGTACCGTTCTGGCGGGGGCGACGGGCGGAATTCTCGCCGCAACGCAGTGGACAACGGCCTCTGCCGACGAAGCGAAACTCGCCGAGCCGTTCCGATTCTGCTTAAATACCAGCACGGTACGCGATAATGGCAAGTCGCGGCCCATCGTTTCGCTCATCGAAATCGCATCGAAGGCGGGCTATCAAGCGATCGAGCCGTGGATTTCCGAACTCGATACCTACGTGAAAGACGGCGGCTCACTGAAAGATCTCGGGACGCGAATCGCCGATGCGGGGCTGACCGTGCCGAGTTCGATCGGATTTGCCGAATGGATCGTCGACGATGAAAGCCGACGCAAAAAAGGCCTCGAAACCGCAAAGCGCGACATGGACTGGGTGCGGCAGATCGGCGGGACGAAGATCGCTGCACCGCCGATCGGCGCGACTGGCGGTACCAGCCATCGCGACGACCCGAAGGCGAGTCAACCGGTCTTCGATTACGTCCTTGCGGCGGATCGGTATCGCACACTTCTGGAACTCGGCCTATCGATGGGCGTGACGCCGCAAGTCGAAATCTGGGGGTTCTCGAAAACGCTCAAACGCCTCGGCGAGGCGTTCCTCATCGCCTCCGAATGTGGCAAACTCGGCGGCTGCATTTTGCCCGATGTCTACCACCTGTACAAAGGCGGCTCGGACTTCGCGGGTCTGAAACTCATCGGCGGCGCGGCCATCGGCATCTTCCACGTCAACGATTACCCGAAGAAAGATCGCGGGACTATTAGCGACGCCGACCGCGTCTATCCCGGCGATGGCATTGCCCCACTCGGCGAAATCTTCCAAACGCTCCGCGCCATCGGCTATCGCGGCTACCTCTCGCTCGAACTCTTCAACCGCGAATACTGGAAGCAAGACGGCCTCAGCGTCGCGAAAACCGGCCTCGAGAAAATGAAAGCGACACTGGCGAAGAAGTAACCAGCGTCACGGCGTCCGCGTGGCGTCGGGCAGGAGTATCGGCGCGGCGGGCAAGCCGGTTTCGGGGATTGCCATCAGGCGTACGCCGGTGGCGCGCTCGGTGGCACCGTCTTTGCGTAGTTTGGGTTCGCTGTGCAATCGGTCGAAGCGGTACACGTTGGAGCGGCTGCTCGTCCATTCCAGTGTGAAATCTTGCCCGCCGGAGCGGAGTGTGAGCGTGGCGGTGACATCGTCGTTGGGGCGAACACTGAACTTGCCGTCGTGACCGTCGGCGGTCAAATGGAACGTCGATGCGGGGCCGGTGCGATCGGGTTCGCCTTCGATTCGGTACGCGTATTCCTTCGCCGCCACCGTGATGATTAGCCTGCCTACAGGCACGGCACGCTGGTTTCGCAAGTCGTCGGGGATGCTCAGTTCGAGCTGTTTCGCATCGGCATCGAAGCGGTCGCGTTTCAGGAAAGCAATCAGTTCGACGATGGGATCGTCGAGCGGCAAGTCACCGTCCCATCTCGCGAGTTGCTGGAGGAATCGCCCCCACGACCGCATTTCCGGTTCGTCTGCCCAACTGGCCACTTCCAGCCATGCGGCACGGGTATCGGCACGGTTGAGGCGATTCAAAATTAATCCGCGAACGTGCCGCACGCCGGTGTCGTAGCTGCGTCGCAACCGTTTTTGGACTTCGCCGCGAACGGGGTCCGGGAAACGAGCGGCTTCCCACTCGAAGGCATTTTCCGGGCGGCGTTGGTACAAATCCGCAAGCTGTTTCGTGCGCTCATCGGCGAGGCTGCGCGAGCCGCCACCATCGGCATTCGGTTCGGGCAAATCCAGCGTCGCAGGGGGCACGCCCGGCCCCGATGTCATGCCGAGTGCCGCGCACAAATCGCGCAAATGCACCAGCCGTTCGAGGGTCGATTCCCAATCCGAACGCGCCTGATCGACGCGGTCGAACTCGAATGCGGCGGCATAATTTAGCACCGCACCGCGCCGGTTCGGCAGCTTCTCCGAGCCGGGCAGATCGTCGGTCGGGCGGAACGGCGGTGCGCCTGCTTCGGCCTGTAATGCCAGCACATCGAGCCGCCAACGGTGATCGACACTCGGCACCAACATCAGCACCGTGCCGCGCCGCACTAGCCCGCGATACCATTCGTTCAGTGTCGCCTCCGCGCGCCGCAATAGCTCCGCATCGGTCTTCCATTTGTTCCACAATCGCACCGCTTCGGTGTCTTGCCACGCGGCCGCATAATCGGGCGGCGGCATCAGCAGCGTACGCAACTCCGTGTCCAGAACATCGAGTTCGTATTTCGAACGCACTTCCGCCGGGCCGAGCCGTGGCATGTGGAAGCGTTCGCGGTAGTCGGCATAGTCTTTGAATTCGCGCAGCCGTGCATTGACGAACACGCGGTCTTCATCGGCGAGACGCTCGTAGCCGAGGTCTTCGTGGATCGCCGTCAGTTCGCTTAGGTTCTTGGCAATCGAGCGATCCGCCAGCCGCAGCGCCGCCGTACCTTCGCGTTCCTGGTACGCACGCAACCGCAATGTCAGGCGGTCGTCGGATGTTTGCGAACTGAAAATGAGCAGCGCGATCAGGCCGAGTAACATCGACGACAACAGCGTGCTGGCACCGGCGACGGTTTGCCGAAGTCGTTTGCGCGATTGCGCGGTACGGGTGCGAAAGTCGTTCGCGGCATCGATCGCTTCGCGATACAGTTCGGCGACGCCGTACGATTCGGATTGGACGGACGCGAAC
>JAYSYI010000461.1:0-3825 GCA_043727665.1 Limnoglobus sp.
CCACCGAGGTCGTGCATTTCGATGAGTGAGATGTAGTACGTGCCATCCTTCGGCAATGTGATCTTCAGCATCGGATCGGCGGAGCCATCCGCGTCGTCGTTCGAATCGATGATTCGCTTTTCGGAATCGCAGACGGTCATCATCAGGTCAGCGGGCGAACCGAGTTTTGCCGCTTGCACTTCGATGCGAATCGTCTCACCGGCTTTGCCGCGAAACTGGTAGACGTCGCTATCTTGTACGCGATCGATGGTGCCGTTCACGGTGGTCGGGCAGTCGATGAGTTGCGCTTTGTCGAATCCATCGTTTGGCTCTTTTTCGAGCACGCGGTGAACACCATCGTCGATGGCGACCTTGGCGACGTTCGATTCGCCACCCGGCCCGAAGACGCTGAACGACAGTGTCGCCCCGCCAATTTCCTTCGCTGCGATGATCTCGATTTCCATTTCCGAATCGCCGATACGCTCCGCCGGAAAGTTGTTCGGCACACCGACTTTCTTGCCCTTCGCAATAATCTTGCCAAACGATTTCGGTTCGTGGATCCGCACTTCCGTGACGGTATCGAGGTTCGCGCCGCGGATCGTGAACTTCGTCGTTTCGCCGGGCGTGATGCTCAACGGCATCGCAACGATCAGCTTCGGCGCGGGTGGTTTTTTATCCTGGGCGACCGCCATCGTCGCAAGGAAACAGACGACGGCAATCGGCGGTAAACGATTCACGATGACGCTCTGAAAGAGTTACACGAACAATTCCTGCACGGTTTCGCCAGAGTCGAGAATTTCGATGGGGCGGCCGTCGGGCGTGACGAGTGGTTTGCGTGGGTCGATGCCCATCGAGTCTAGGATCGTGTACGCAACATCGGCGGGCGAGACGGGGCGTTGCGTGGGGTAGCCGCCGTGCTTATCGGTTTTGCCGAGCACCAGGCCGGGTTTCGTACCGGCCCCGAAGAACAGCATCGAGGCGGCTTGCCCCCAGTGATCGCGGCCGGCATCCTTGTTGACCTTCGGCGAGCGACCGAACTCGCCCATCACGACGACGAGTGTATCCTTGTCCAACCCGCGTAAGTGCATGTCTTCGACGAGTGCCGAGACGCTGCGGTCGAACTCCGGCAGCTTCTTGTCAAGGTTATCGAAGATTTTCCCGTGGTGGTCCCAGCCGCCATAATTCACAGTGACGAAGCGCACACCCGATTCGATGAGCCGCCGTGCCATCAGCATCGATTGCCCCGGCGTGGTGCGGCCGTAACGGTCGCGGAGTTTGTCGCTTTCGGCAGTGATATCGAACGCCTTCTTCGCCTCGGTGGAAAGCAGCATCGCGGCCGCACGTTGCTGAAATTCATCGTACGTGGCGATCTGATCGTTCCCTTGAATCTTGCTCGCCAAACTATCGACGGTTTTCAAGAGCGTCTCGCGCCGGACGGCCCGCTTCGACGATTGATCGCCGTTCGGCGAAACGTCTTGCACTTTGTAATTCGCCTCGTTCGGATCGCCCGCTTTGAACGACTCGAACCGCCCACCGAGGAACGCGGACTTACCGAGTTCCCACGTGAACGACGGGTTCCGCGGCACCGCCACATACGGCGGTAATGTGCCTTGAAAACCAGACTCATGCGCCACGACTGCACCGATCGCCGGGTAGTCGCCGAAAGGCGTACCGAACCGCCCCGAGAGTACCCAGTTCGTTGCCGTTTCGTGGTGGTCGTTATTGTGCGAACACGATCGCACCAATGCGATTTTGTCCATGACGTTCGCCATCATCGGCAGTTTCTCTCCAACACTCAGGCCGGGAACGCGCGTGGCAATCGCCTTATATTTTCCGCGAATTTCTTCGGCAGCATCCGGCTTCGGATCGAACGTGTCGTGGTGCGACATTCCGCCGCCAAGGTAGACGAGGATGACCGACTTCGCGCGGGAGTTCGCCTTGCCCGCGGCTTCGGCCTTCAACACCGAAGCCAACGATACGCCCAACCCCGCGAGGCCACCGACCCGCAGAAAATCGCGTCGATTCGCAGTCAGTCGTACATCGAGCATTGCAAATCCTCCGTAAACATGCGATCGAACTTTGTCATTTGTTAGCGGTTGAACGCGAATTCTTTCGAGTTCAGCAGTGCCCAGAATAAATCGGCGAACACATCGGCACGGTTGTCGCCCGATGCCAGTAACCCGCGAACGGTCTGGATTTCGCGATCTTGTGGCAACCGCGATAGCGTTCGCAAGTACATCTCGTTCATTAACTGGAGATCGTCTTTTTGCGAGACGAGCGTCTTCTGGAGCCAGCCTTCGCCCGCCGATAATTTGCCTAATACGCCCGTACCGTTTTGCAGGTGCAATAGCTGGGGCATCGTTACATCACCGGTGCGTTCGCAGGCACAGGCGGTGACGCGCTCGGAGCGGCCGAACAGACGCAGGAAGTACGACTGCGTGCCGGGGTCGGGGACTTGCACGGCACGGATGCCACGCGGGTAACCATCGAAGACTTCGCTGACATTCGTCGCATCCGAGATGGCATCGAGTAGCACCTCGGCGGGTAATCGGCGGGCGTAATAGTGCGAATAAAATCGTGTGTCGGTTTCGTTCGTGGCCCGCGTCGATGAACTGAGTTGGTACGTTCGCGAGTTCAAAATAACTCGCATCAGGTGACGCAAGTCGAACTTCTTCGCCACGAATTCGGTCTTGAGTGCCTTCCATAATTCGGGCACCGTGGGCGGATTCGTCGCACGCAGGTCGTCGACCGGTTCGACCAACCCGACGCCGAGGTAATGCCGCCAGACGCGGTTGACCATCGCCCCTGCGAAGAACTCGTTGCTCGGGTTCGTGATCCACTCGGCAAGGTGTTGTCGCGGGTCGGCCGTGATGGCGATTGTGGGCTTCGTGCGATCGAGCGGTTGCGGCTTCAGGAAGGCATTCGTGCGCGGCTGACTGACGCCGATCGGGCGTTTGTTTTCGTTGTCGTCGGGGTGTGCCACGCGGAGTTGCGTCGCACCGGATTTGGAGTCTTTGCGGTCGAGTTTCACCCGGCTGAAGAACGCGGCAAAATGGTAAAAATCGTCTTGCGTGTAGCGTTCGAGCGGGTGATTGTGGCACTTCGCACAGCCGATTCGCGTACCCAATAATGCCTGAGCCACCGACTCGCCGACTTCGGATTGTTCGCCGTGGCGATGCTCGCCGACGGTGACGAGGAAGTAGCCGACGGCGGGGTTGGCGTTGATGTCGCCCTTCGCGGTGAGGACATCGCGGGCGATGGCATCCCACGGGCGATTCGCCATGACTTGGTGGCGGATCCAATCGTGGAACTGACGCACGCCTTTGACGCCACGCACATCGTGATCGCGCTCGCGGCGATTTTGCAAAAGGTCGCTGAGCTGCAAGGTCCAGTAGTCCGTGAACTCGGGCCGCGCGAGTACGTCTTCGATCAACTTCTCGCGTTTCTTGACGGAAGTATCGGCCACGAACGCGGTTACTTCGGCAGGCTTCGGCAGGCAGCCACACGCATCGAGGAACAGCCGTCGAATGAACTCGTCGTCGCTGCACAAGTCCGATGGCTCGATTTTGAGTTCGGCCAGTTTCGCGAAGACCGCATCGTCGACGAAGTTGTTTTTGATTGCGAATCGCGTGTTATCAATCTCGCGCGGGAACGGCGTCACGAATGTGGCCACCGAGACTTCCGTCAGGAACATCGCCCGTACCGCCGTGGCCCCGTGGCGAATCGATTTCACGGTGCCCGCCGCGTTCACCGTCAGGAATGCGGCATCGTTCGAATCGAACTTCGTCAGCCAGGTGACATCACGTTGCGTGCCATCGTCGAAGGTCGCCATCGCCTTCAGCGTGG
>JAYSYI010000462.1:0-3822 GCA_043727665.1 Limnoglobus sp.
ATGACGCCGACTTCGTGAACGGTAACGATGTTCGGGTGTTTCAGTTGCGCGAAGGCCTCGGCCTCGGCC
The DNA here is from genome assembly GCA_043727665.1 of Limnoglobus sp. GTDB lineage: Bacteria > Planctomycetota > Planctomycetia > Gemmatales > Gemmataceae > Limnoglobus. The sequence goes on from JAYSYI010000462.1 coordinate 70, forward strand.
TGGAAGCGCGCACGATCTTCGTCGGATGCCAGATGGGCCTCGCGCACCATCTTGAGCGCAACCGTACGGTTCAGCGATTTTTGCCGCGCTTTGTAAACAACACCCATGCCGCCGCGGCCGATTTCTGCGACGAGATCGAAGTCGCCAAATTCGCGCGGAAACGTGATCGCGTTCAGGCTGCCACTCGAATCGCGTGCAGGTTTGCGGTGATCGCTGGCCGAGGTTTGCCCGCGATGCGCGAGGTCCGCGAATTGGGCGATCGCCCACAACTCGCGGAGTTCCTTTGCGAGGTCCGGGTTCGCCATCGCCACGGTGTCGATGTCCGCGAAACGGCCGGTACGCTGGGCCGCGCCGAGCGCCGTCAGTAGGGCGGCGAGGCGTTCATCCAAAGCATCTTGTGTGGGCGACGCCATAGGTTTGTGGGGGTTCCGTCAACCGGGTACGAGTACCGCTTTGAGGCGGCGAACCGCGCGGAGATACCGCATACTTGCGGCGGCTTCGGTCAGCGTCAGTGCGGCGGCGACTTCCTGATTCGAGAGCATTTCGTGGTGCCGCATCAAGATGATTTCGCGGTCATCCTCGGCGAGTTCGTTGACTGCCGACGCGAGTTTCCGCTGCAATTCATGCTGAATCGCCTCTGAAGCGGGCGTGCGTTCCTGATCGACGAATTGCTGGGCGAGCGAGGCGGAGGAATCGTCGGACCACGCGGGACGTTCGATCGATTGCTCTTTGTCGATGCTGCGACGTTGCGCCAAGCGGTGCCGTCGGTGCGTGTCGATGATGCGATCTTGGGCGAGGTGCCGCAGCCACAAATGGAACGGCATGTCGGGCTTTTTGAGATACTCGACGAGCCGCAGGTTCGCCTCGAGGAGCACGTCTTGCACGATGTCCGAGGCATCGACGCGGCGAGCGATGGCCGGGTCCAACCGCAGGCCGATCATGCGCCGAAGCGGCTCGCGGAATTCGCCGAACAACGCATCGGCGGCCCCGTCGGATTTCTCGCGGGCGTCGTTGAGCAGACGGTCGGTTTCATCTTTGTTTGGCCACATGTTAGCATTGTAGTCAACCGTCACGGCTTCGGCTTCGCCGGGTTGGGGCGATACGGCCCGCCATACTGGTCGCGGAGTTCGGTTGTGCGCTTTCGCAGCGTGGCCAACGTGCCCGCAAACTCCGCCACGCCCACGAGGTTCCGCACCTGATCGGCATCGGTCGTGCGGTCGTAAAGCTCCTCGACTAACGGCACCTGTTCGAACCATCGCACGTAGGTGAATCGCTCGTTGCGTACGCCTTCGCTCTTCGGGATATTTTTCCGTTCGAACAGATGCTCGTAAAAGAAATCGCGCCGCCAGTCGCTCGGCATTTCGCCGCGACAAATACTTGCGAAGCTTTGCCCCTGCATCACCTTCGGCACGTCCACATTCGCGTATTCGAGTACGGTTGCGGCGAGATCGATGTTCAGTACCGGCAGATCGGACACCGCACGTCCCGGCTTCGTTCGCGGATCGTGAACGATCATTGGTACGCGGATCGATGGCTCGTAGATGTACCACTTATCGGCGAAGCCACGCTCGCCGAGGAAGTAACCGTTGTCCGCCGTGAAAATGATGATCGTGTTATCCGCGAGGCCGCGTTTGCGAAGCGTTTCGCGGATGCGACCGACGACGAGATCGACGCCGGAAATCATGCGGTAATAGCCGCGCACCATCTCCTGATATTTCTTCGGCTCATCGAATCGCCAGCCGTAGCGAACGCGACTCTCGGAGGTTTTCAAGAACTCCGGCTGCTTCGCGAAGAACGCATCGTCCATCGTCTTCGGCACCGGGAACACCGCATCCGCATAGAGGGGATCGACCTCTTTCTGCCAGTAATACTGCTTCGGATCGTCGTCCTCGGCGTGCGGCGCGTTGAAGCTCACCGACAAACAAAACGGCTGGCCCGGCTGCACGTTATTGAGGAACGCAATCGCCCGTTCCCCTTCAATATCGGTGACGTGCTTCGAGGTGCCATCGGGTTGTTTCTTCCAGTATGGCGTGCGGTTAAGCACTTGAAACGAATCGAACATCGTCGCCGTGGCACCCGCCGTCACGCCGACGCCGAACTTGCCGACGAAGCCCGTACGGTAGCCCGCCTGCTTCAACTGCGCCGGGTAACTGATGGCAGTATGTTCGGCGGTAATTGGCTTCGTGCCAAAGGTGTAGCGGTGCGTGCGTTCGTGCAATCCTGTGAGTAACGACGCACGGCTCGCGGCACAAATTGCGGTCGTCACAAATGCATTTCGGAACCGCGTGCCATCCTTCGCCAACGCATCGAGGTGCGGCGTCTGGATGATCGCGTTCCCCGCACATTGCATCATGTCCCAACGCATGTCATCCGCTAACAGAACGACCACATTCGGCCGATCCGCTGCCAAAGAGAGAATCGCAAGCACGAACCCATACAGGAAACGCCACATACATTCCCCTTCGCAAACGATCAACGCTCAACGAACGTTGAATTTCTACACAAGCGTTTCCCTCATGCGTTCCCCTAACTCGGTTTGCGCAATCGTGCCCAATAACTGCCATCGCCGGGTTGGCCAGGGATCGAATGATGTTCGGCTTCGAGCGTCAAATCGCGGATGCCCCGGCGTACGGAATTCACGACGCCGCTGTTCTCGTCGGGTTCGATGCTACACGTCGAGTAGACGATCGTGCCACCGGGCTTCACGCGCTCGATCGCCTGGAATAATAGCTTCGTTTGTAGCCGAATGAGGTGCGGGAGTTCCTCGGGGCGGAGCCGCCAACGCACCTCGGGGCGGCGACCGAGTACGCCAGTGTTGCTGCACGGCACATCGACGAGCGCGGCGTGGAACGGCCCTTCCGGCAGTTCGCCATTCTCCGGTATCACGTGCGTTTCCACGTTGGTGGCACCGAGCCGCGCGCAAAGGGCCGTCACCATTTCGAGCCGCTTCGCGTCGATGTCGCAGGCGACGATCGTGCCGCGATTCTGCATCAATTCCGAAAGGTGCGTCGTCTTGCCACCGGGTGCGGAGCAAAGGTCAAGCACACGCATTCCCGGCGACACGTTCATCGCCGTGGCCACCGCCATTGCAGAAATATCTTGCACGGTAAAGTCGCCGACGTCGTAGCCGGGCAGATCGCGAACTGACGCATTATCGAGGAGTTTCAGCGATTGCGGGTGCTCGCCGGGTTCGACGTCGATGGTGGCGGCCGCGAGGCTCAGCCGATACGATTCGCGGTCGCACTTTCGCTTGTTAATTCGCAGCCAGAGCGGGGGCGGCGCGTTGAACCAGAACCCTAGCCGCACGCAAGCCGCTTCATCGCGAAGTGCGAGCCAATGTTCCGCAAGCCAGCGCGGCCAGGAAAATGCCGCCGACAGATACTCGGGGAAATTCTCCTCGGGGTTCGGCAACACGTCGCGATTGAGCTTGCGGTACGATGGCCCCGTTTTGCCTTGCTCGAACGGCACCGTGTTCATCCAGCCGTAATCGACGAACTCATCGGTCACGAGTTCGCTGACGCGGCGCAACACGCCGTTCAAAAACCCCTTGGCTTTGGCGTTGCCAATGTAAGTCGCGAGTTCGACCGATTCGTGTACAGCCGCATGTTTGGGCACGTGCGTCAGGAACACCAACTGAAACGCACCGAGTTGAAGGATGTCCCACAATCGCGGTTCGACGGCGTGCGGTGGGCGCGTCACGAACGGCGTCAGGATTGCATCGAGCGTGGCCTTGCGGCGCACGACGCCCATCAC
>JAYSYI010000463.1:0-11481 GCA_043727665.1 Limnoglobus sp.
CGAACCCGACGAACTCGAAGCCGTGTTCAACCGCTTCGGCATCGAGTTCGGTTCGCAAACGATCATCTACGAACAAGAAGCGCAGGCCGCCGCCGAACGAGCGGGCGAGCAGTTCGGCGGTAGCGTCGATGTGCCGCCGCTAAGCTTCGACATCGCAACGCCGAACGGCAAGAAACCGAACCCCGTCGGCGAAGCGTTCCGACTGACGGCACGTGCGGTCAACGCAAAACTCGAAGTGAAAAAGAGCGGCTTCCGCCCGGTGTATCTGAATTCGCTGGCTACCGCAAAACTCCCGTTCGGTGCTGTGATTGCCCAGACGAACAAGGATAGTTGGAACGAAGACAAGCCGATCCCCGAACGCGATTACACGCCGAAGTTCGACCCCGCAAAACTCGACGACCCGAAGAAGGGCACCCGCGACGAAGAACGCCACGGGCCGTTCCCCGTCGGCATCGCGGTCGAGATGCCGATCCCCGCCGAGTGGGTGCAACCGAAGCTAGCCGCCGTGCAGTTCGCCGCGAATCTCGGCCTGAGTGGCTGGGGTGCGTTCGCGATTCCGCTCGTGACCGATCCTTCCGACTATGCGAAAGCGTTGAAAGAAACCGACCGGCCCGCCGCATCGAGCGTACGCATCGTCGCGCTCGGCCACGGTGGTTTGGTCGTGGGCGAGAAGCTGAAACCGGGCGAAGAAAAGTTGCTGTTACACGCGATCAACTGGCAACTGAAACGCGATGATCGCCTGCCGAAAGATGCGGCCGCCGAAGAGAAATGGCAATACCCGCGCGTCGAACTCTCCCCACGCGAAGCGTTCGTCTTTCGTTGGGGCACGCTGTTCGGCTTGCCGCTGCTGTGCGTCTACTTCGGGCTGATCGCCCTGATGACGCGTAAAGTCCGCTAATCCTAATCAATCGACCTCCTACCACACGATACCCATGCGCTGGCTCACTACGATTTTGCTGTTGGTTTTCGCGGCCGGTGCTGGGATGTGGCTCTGGAAGGGGGACGCCATCGCCCCGCTCTGGAAGCCGCCGGCGGCACCGGTTGGCACGAGCGAATCGGCGAAGACGCTGAAGGAATCGGTCCGCCTCGACCGCGTGCAGAAAATCGAACTCACCTCCACGGCTGGCACGCTCGTACTTCAGAAAGCCGCCGACGGCACCTGGACGCAACCAGGTAACTGGCCGGTGCGACAACTCGAAGCGACGCAACTCGCCACGGCACTCTCGAACCTGCAACCGCGTTTTCAGCCGATTGCCGCCGAGGGCGATCTCAAAGCGTACGGGCTGGATGCGACGCAGAAACCGATCGCCGCAAAGATCGAAGTCGACGGCCAAACGACGACGCTGACCATCGGCCAGCCGAGCGAAACCGCTAGCGAACCCCCGTTTGCTCGGCCAACTTACGTGCGAATCAACAGCCAGGCGGAGATCGTGCGTTTCGATTCGGACCTCATGCAAATCGTATCGCGCCCGCCCGATTCGTATCGCCGTCGGCAGCTGTTCCCCGAAGCGGATCGCGTCAAAATCATCGGTGGCGAACCGGCAACGCCCGCGACCGGCGGTGGCCGCGCCGCGATCCTCGGCGATGCCTTCCGCAACGTGAAAGTGACCGGCCCCGATGGGGCATTCCAGATTCAACGCACTGCCAAAACGCCCGAACCGAAGTCCGAATCCGACCAACCCGGCGCGGAAAAAACGCTCGCCGTCAACGCGCTCGCCGGTGCCTGGGAGATCGAGTCGCTGGCCGGCAAGCCGATCCGCGACCGCATTGACCCGACGAAGCTGCGTGCCATTCTTTCCGGCGTGCCCGAACTCTGGGTGGAACAATTCCTGCCCGCGAAACCACCCGCCGAAACGGGCCTCGACAAGCCCGAGCGCAAAGTCGAAATCGTCCGTACCAGCGGCACGACCACCGTGCTGAAAATTGGCAAGGAATCCCGGCGCATCACCAAAATCGAACCGCCCCCCGCACCGCCGATGTTCGGCCAGCCGCCGCAACAACCGCGCATCACCAGCGAAGTGTTTCACTACGCATCGCTTGATGGTCTCGACTTGCTGTTCGAAGTGAAGGCCGAAAAATTCCCCGAGCTATTCGCGAAGCCCGACGATGTTCGCGACCCGTCGCTGGCACGATTTGAAGCGTCGACTGTCACCGCATTGACAGTCGCGATGAAGGACAAACCTGCGATCCAGTTGATCAAGAAAAAGGGCAACAAAGACGCGCTGAAAGACGACGACAAACAAGATCGCTGGTACGTCGGCGATATCCTTGCCGAAACGACGAAGGTGACGGAATTGCTCGATTCGCTGGCAAAATGGGAGGCGAAGCCCGCAGCCGCCAAGATCGAACCCGAAAACCCACTAACGCCGCCAAAGCCCGACACCGCAGAGAAAGCCATCGTCGATAACGCCGACGCAAAGACGCTGAGCGACCTCGCCATCGACGCAGCGGCCGGTAGTAGGATCACGGTGATCGTGCAGGAAAAGACCATCGAAGGCCAGCCCGCACCCGCCGCGCGTACCTTCATGTACATCCTCGGCAAACGCGACATCGACAAGAAAAAGCTCGCCGTACAAGTCGCCGGTTGGTCGCGAATCAACCTGATCGCCGACGATGCGTTCTCGCTCATCGACCGCCCCGCACTCGCCTACCGTGGCCGTCGTTTGTTCGACACCGCCGAAGTGCAATTGACCACGGTGACGCTCGTGCAACCCGCCGCCGATGCCTTCACGATTCGCCAAGATGCGAACGCGAAAAGCTGGAAACTGACGCAGCCTATCACGAGCGAAGCCGACGAAACCAAGGCATCGCAGATCGCCAACGACCTATCGCGGCTCGAAGCGACCGAGTACGTAGACGACACACCGAAGGACGAAGATCTCGACAAAAAGTACGGCCTCAAAACGCCGAAAGTCGTCGCCACGTTAGGCTTCACCGGCGGCAAAGTGCAGACGCTCGCGGTCGGCAACTCCCCGGAGTCGAAGCCCGAATATTACGCGCGTCTCAACGGCACCGGCAGCGTCTTCACCATCGCCAAAACGAACATCGACACGCTCAAGCAAGGAGCGGTCACGCTGTTGCCGTTGCAGTTGTGGTCGGTGCAACCGGAGAAGATTACCGCACTCGAAATTCGCCGTGGCGAACCGTCCGACACGTACAAATTCGCACAAGATGGCACCAACTGGAAACTGAGCGGGCCGTTCGACGCACCCGTGCCGTACCTGACGGTACAACCGCTGCTGACCGCGATTGCAACCGTGAAAGCCGAGAAATACGAGAGCCTGACGGCCACCGATGCCGCGAAATTCGGTTTCGATAAACCGTCGCTGCGGATCAGCGTGAGCTACAAGGATGTTGCGCCAGGCGACGTAAGCCCGATGCCGAAAGAGTCGGTGATTACGAAGACGATCCTCGTCGGCAAACCGACCGCCGACGGCGCGACGACCCGCTTCGCGAAACTCGAAGGCAGCCCAACTGCGGCCGTGTTCGCGCTCGCCGATCCGCTGTTCAAAGCCGCCGACAAACCGGCACTCGATTGGCTCGACAAAACGCTGTTGTTCCTCGACGCCGCGCAACTCACGAAGATTCAAATTGTCGGCCCGACCGCCGACGGCAACACGACGTTGACCAAGGACGACAAGGCCGGTTGGAAGGCCGACGGCCAGACGTACCCCGTCGATCGCCCCTCCGCCGACATGCTCGCGAACCTCTTCGCGCGGCTCCCGGTGCAGTCAATTGCCGGGTACGGCCCGAACGTCAAATGGGCCGATTTCGGCTTGGGAAAGCCAGAATATACGCTGACAGGAACCTTCGCAGCCGCCCCCGGCGATGCCGCGAAACCGGCGGCGCGAACCGTGGCCATCGGCAAGGCGGCCCCCTCCGGCGGGCGTTACGTTCGCGTCGATGGTGGCCTCGCTGTGGGTGTGCTGATCCCGAATGTCACCGATGCCCTGTTGCGAACGAAGCTCGATTTCGTCGACCGGTCGATGCTGCAATTCGACCCGACGACGCTGACTAGCATCGTCAGAAAAGCCGGTGCCGAAGAACTCGAATTGAAACTCGGTGCGAACGACAAATGGGAGATCGAAAAGCCCGCGAAACTCGCCGCCGACAAGCCAATGCTGGACGAACTCGCCGAGCAATTATCGCGGTTGCGGGCCACGAAAATCACCGCGTATGCCGCGAAGGATCTGAAGCCGTTCGGCCTCGACACTCCGGCAGCGATTTTCACCCTGAAAATCGGCATCGAAAAGCCCGAAGACAAGATCGTAAAGATCGGCAAACCGGTCGACGACAAGCAACCCGAAGGCGACCGCTACGCGATGATCGACACCAAGGGCGATGTCACTGTCAGCGTACTGTCAGCGGCCATCGCGAAGCGGTTGCTGGCGGCTCCAATCAAGTTCCGCGACCGCACGTTGGCGAAGTTCATTGATGCCGACAAGGCGCTCCTCGACCGCGGCGACCGCAAGGTCACTTTCGCCAAAGTCGAAGGCGCGTGGAAGATGATCGAACCGCTGCCCACCGAAGCCGAACAGGGCGACCTCGACGAACTGATTAACGCGTTGGCCAAGCTGCGTGCGGACGAACTCGAAGCCGACAAGCCCGCCGACTTGAAGCCGTACGGCCTCGATAAACCCGAGGCGAAATGGGTGTTCCGTTCGGGCGACAAGGAAGTGCTTAGCCTGCTCGTTGGGGCAAAAGACAAAGCCGGTACGCGGGTGTTCGCGAAGCTCGAAAAGGGCGACATGGTGGCACTGCTCGACCCGACTCTTACCGCGAAAATTCTCGGCGAATACCGCAAGCGTGCCGTCTGGACGGGCGTCGATGCGAGCCAAATCGAGACGATCGCGATCAGCGCCGGGACCGCCGGTTTCGCACTGCGAAAGATCGGCACATCGTGGATCGACACCGCCAAAGAGATGGACCCAATCGACGCGGCGAAAGTGACCGAGTTACTCGACGCACTCGCGGGGCTGAAAGCCGAACGTTACGTCGCCGACCAAAAAGCCGACTTAAAACTCTATGGCCTGCAACCGGCGCAGCGCGTGATTACGCTTCTGCAAAAGGGCGGCGCGACGAAAACGATCCAGATCGGCCGCGAAGAAGGCGGCAGCAACGGCAAACGCTTCTACGCCCGAATCGACGACAAAGACCGCACCGACGTCTTCATCCTTAGCGAAGCTGACGCTACCAAGTTCCAGCGCGACCGAGCCGCTTATAAGAAGTAATTCGGATTGCCAGCCGCCTGCGATCCGCTTCATAAAGCCTGCGCGTCGTGGCGAAACGGGGCGTTACTTCTTCTCCGTTACCGGTTGGCCGTCGGCGAGGGAGCCGAGGTTGCCGACGACGATTCTTGCTTCGCCAGTGAGGGGCTTGTACTCGGTGGGTGGGCCGCTGAATGGCTTTGTGCTGAGGATTTCGAGGTTGCCGCCGTCGGTCTTGCCGACTTGAACGCGGCGCTTAATGGCGTTTCCGTTTTCCACGGTGTAACAGTAGGCGGTCTCGTCGGCGAACAGCACGGCGGCGATGGGGACGACGATCGCGTTCGGTGTGGAAACGGCGATCCGCACGACCGCGTAGACGCCGGGCCGGATTGCGCCGTCCTTGTTATCGAGGTCGATTTCGACACGCAACGTGCGCGTTTCCGGGTTGATGATGCGGCTCGTGCGTGTGATCGTGGCGGGATATTCGCGGTTGCCCATCGCGGGGATTCGCACCGTGGCTTTCGCGCCAAGGCTGGCTTTGTCGGCGGCGGCTTCGGGGACTTCGAGGAACACGCGGACGATGTCTTGCCGTGCGATCACGAACATCGGCTCGACGCGGCTACCGGCGGTCGGTTGCAGAAAGTGCCCCGTGTGGACCATGCGTGCGGTGACGACCCCCGCAAACGGTGCGCGAATTTGCGTATATTCCACGAGTGCGGCCACCCGTGCGGCCTCGGCGGTGGCGACGGCTTTCTTCGCTTCGGCAGCCTGAATGTCGGCTTCGGCGCGGCCCAGTTTCGCCTGCATTTCCAGCACCATCTGATCGGCAGAGGCCACCACCGCGACGGCTTGTTCCTTCGCTGCCACGGCCGATTGATACTGCCGTTTCGTTTCGTCCAGCGTCTGCGTATCGAGCACGCGATCCGCCACCAGTTTCTCCGCACGCTTCAGTTCGGATTCCCAACGGGCGAAGTCCGCGTTCGCTTTCGCGGTACCAGCCTTGGCTTGAAGCACCATCGCCTCGGACGATTTCAGCTGCGCCTTCGCCACCTCAACGCCCCGCACCGATTGCACGCGCTCGGCCACCGCGAACTCGACCATCGCGCGCTTCTGTGCGGCTTCCTCGACGAGTTCGGGGATCGACAATTCCGCGAGCAATTGGCCCGCGATCACCACGTCGCCGAGATCGACTTTCACCGTGCGTACGAAGCCGGAAAGTTTCGCCACCACGGGTGTCGATTCGAAGGCTTGCACCGTGCCGGGTTGCTCGATGCTCCAGTTCAATGGCACGGTAATCGGCCGCGTGACCGTCACCACGACGGGCGCGGACGACGATGCGACGGTCGGCACAACAGTCGTGCTCGCCTGCGGTTTCGAGCAACCGATCGGAATCAGCAACAGCAACAAACCGAATGTGCGGAGCGTGGGCATTGCGGTTTACTCTTTGGGTGCAGTCGGCAGTTCGGCCTTCATACGTAGGAAAACGAGGTAGCCGAAGAGGCCGAGCGACCATTCGATCGTGCGCATCGTGAGCCGCCCGATGACGCCCGTCGCTTCGGGGCGGTCCATGAGAGTATACAGGTAACCGAACACCGCCTCTGCGCCGCCGACGCCACCGGGCACGGGGATGAACGCCTGCGCGATGAAGCCGATCGGCGCGATCACGAAGTGTTCCGCGAGTTCGCCGGGCGCTTGGGCGGGGTAAACGCGAACGGCACAGTGGAACGCGAGCACCATCAGCGTGTGCGCGAGCGCGGATAGCGGTACCGCGAGGTAGATCACCCGTGGTCGCTTGCGGTACATCGCTATCGCGGACCACATTCCCGACAGCACCGAACCCAACGGCAATTTCGCGAAGAATCGGCCAATCGCTTCGATCGTCCGCGCAGGTAGGAAGCCGAGTATCACCCAACCAACCACGCCGCCTACGACGAGACTCCCCGCCACCGTGATGATCTTTTGCAAGTAACTATTGGCGAGAATTCGCGCATCGCCAAGGAACCAACAGGTGCCGCCGACCGCCGACGAAAACAGCAGCAACCCGAACAGACCGAGCAAGCGATCGACGATCACCGTCGCGAATGCGGCCCCTTTGCGGTCGGGTTGTTCGCGCATGATGAAGTACGATTTCACGCCGTCACCACCGATCGAACCAGGCAAGAACGTGTTGTAGAAATAGCCAACCATGCTGAGCCGAAAGGCGTTTCGCAACGTGAACGGCAGATCGAGCGCCCGAACCAGCAAATACCAGCGAAAGAACTGAATGCCGACCGCGACAACGCCACACACCGCCGCGATCAGCAACATCGTGAAATCGGGCATCTGCGACAGCAACCCCTTGATGCCGGGGTTCGTGCCATTCGGTTCCCAAAACTTCGAAATGACGTACGCCAGCAGCCCGAAACCGACGGCGTATTTCAACACGCCGATCACCCGATCCTTAATCTTCACGCCGCTCCTCCGTGCGAAATCGAATCGGGCTATTGTGCGGAGGAAAGCCGAGTGCGGCCAGGCGAGTGTCGATCCGCTCAATAATGCGCGGGCAGTTTCGCACTGCGTGCCCACGCGGCCACCCAGATGTCCATCGTGAATTGTGCGCCGGAGCGGCAGCGGTCTATCATGAAGGCGCGGCTTTCTTCGGTTGGTTTCTCGAACGCACCGGCGGCGTCGAGTTCGTAGCAGCGGTCGATGTGCGTGTACGATTCTGCCAGGAATTTCTTCGTGTACTCCCACACATCGTCGACCGGTTTCGCCTGCAAGCCACGGCTAATTTCCACGGGGTCGAACTTGTTCTTCTCCGGGAATGCGTCAATTTTCGCGTGAATCCCCTTCTGCTTCTTCTCCTCGCCCGGTGTCACGCGGCCATCGAAGTGGATTGTCGTGTGCAGCGGCATGGAGGCATCCGTCGTGTAATGCGCGAGGTTCCCGGCATACACCAAGCACTTCATTTTAATCGACTCGTTCTCAGGCTCTTTGCGATGATCGGCGAACGCGCACGCCAGCCGTTCGTAGCCTTCGACGATCGCGTACGGCAACATCCCGACTCGTACCGGATCTTTCTTCAAGCTCCGCATCAGGTCCATCCCTTTGAAGCGACTTTCGGAAGGGAGCGGCTTGCCATCGAGGTCTTCGAAGTCGAGGTAATGGTCCGCTTCCACGCTGGCCCGCAGCACTTTGCACTCGCGATTCTTCCAGCGGTCCGGATCGCCAGCGAAGTGCGCGAGGTGCTTGCCGCCCGTACGAAAGAACGCGGGGACATCATCGGGCAGTTTGCTAACGGCCGCCTCGGTAATGCTTTCGTGCCCCTTTACCCACCAACCCGGCGCAAAGCCGACGCATACACACGCAATCGCAATCGCCACAAGCAACGGAACGGTGAACCGACGCATATCTCACCTCAGCATAAAAATGAAGAACTACACGCAGCTTAGCCGAGTTTTGCGAAAACTGCCAGAAATGCGCGAGAAACGGGGCCGAATCGCCGAGTTGGTACAATAGCTTCATGATGACTTCACACGATGCGGTAACGGCCCCGATGAAACCCGAACTCCTGTCGCCAGCGGGCGATTGGGAAGCGTTGCGGGCAGCGACGGCGAACGGGGCCGATGCGGTCTACTTCGGCCTGTCGAACTTCAATGCGCGGGCCCGCGCAACGAACTTCACGCTCGAAGAACTCCCGCTGATTATGGCGTACCTGCACGCGCGAAATGTGCGTGGCTTCGTCGCGTTCAACACGCTGATCTTCAGCGACGAATTGCCGGAAGCGGTCGAGTTTATCAAGGCGATTGCCGATGCGGGCGTCGATGCGGTAATCGTGCAAGACCTCGGGTTAGTGACACTCATCCGACAGTTGGCCCCAACGCTTTCGATCCACGCCTCGACGCAGATGACGCTCACCGAGTCGCGCGGCATCGAGTTCGTACGCCGCATCGGCGTCGAACGCGTCGTGCTGGCACGGGAACTTTCGCTCGACGATATTCACAAAGTGACGGCGCTGACCGATATGCCCGTCGAGGTGTTCATCCACGGTGCGCTCTGCGTGGCGTATAGCGGCCAGTGCCTCACGAGCGAAGCACTCGGCGGGCGAAGCGCGAATCGAGGGCAGTGTGCGCAGGCGTGCCGATTGCCGTACGAGTTGATCGTCGATGGCGAGAAACGCGACCTCGGCGACAAGGCCTATTTGCTCAGCCCGCAAGACTTATCCGCACACGCCTGGATCGCGCCACTCGTGAAAGCGGGCGTCATTTCATTCAAAATCGAAGGCCGCCTGAAAGCCGGGCCGTATGTCGCCGCCACGACGCAGACGTACCGCAAGGCGATTGACGCTGCGATCGAAGGCGTGGCATTTGCGTTGCCGAGAAACGAGGAACTCGATCTCGCGCAGACATTTAGCCGTGGCCTCACATCGGGCTTTCTCAACGGGAATAACCACCAGACACTCGTGCGTGGGCGGTTCCCCAAGAGCCGCGGTACGAAGCTCGGCAGCGTGGTCGGCTTCACGAAATTCGGCGTGCGAATTCAACTCGCGGACAAGCTCACGGTGGAAGAACGCATCCGCACCGGTGACGGCGTGCTGTTCGACCTCGGCAAGCCCGCCGAGAATGAGCCGGGTGGCCGCATCTGGAAAGTGCAACCGATTCGCGGCACGACCGAACCGGCGATGGTCGAGCTTTCGTTCGAACCCGATTCGATCGATTTGGGCAAGGTGCCGCTCGGCTGCGAAGTCTGGAAAACCGACGACCCACAGTTGCGAAAACGCTTGATGGCCAGCTATTCCCAAGACGACCGCCTCGTCAAGCGCATACCAATTACGGCGACGCTAAGCGGCACGATCGGCGGCCCGCTGACGCTGATCATGAACGTCGGTGACACCGCAGCGTCCGCGACTTGGCCCGGCCCGCTAGAAGTGGCAACCAAACGTGCGACGACGGATGAGGAAATCCGCGACCAACTCGCACGCCTCGGCGACACGCCATTCGAATTGGAGAAAGTCTCGCTCGAATTACCGGGTTCGCTAATGATCCCGAAGAGCGTGTTGAACGACTTACGACGACGCGCAGGGGCCGAACTCACCGAGCAACACGGCCACGGCAAACAGCACGCGATTGTGCTGCCGGATGCGCTCGAACGGATGCGCGCGGCGAAGCCAAAACCCGCTGACATCTCGCCGTCACTGACAGTCCTCTGTCGCAATCTCGATCAGCTAAAGACCGCACTCGCGTTCCTCCCAGCGGTCGTGTACTGCGACTTCGAGGATTTGCGGAAATACAAAGATGCGGTGCCACTCGCCCGCGCCGCTGGTATCCCCATCGGCCTCGCCACGCACCGCATCTGGAAGCCAGGCGAAGAAGGCTTCCAAACGATGGTGTCCCGCGTCCAACCGGACATCGTCCTCGTACGAAACCTCGCGTCGGTTGAGTTCTTCCGCGACACGTTGCCAAACGCAACGCTCATCGGCGACTTCAGCTTAAACGTGGCCAACGACCTCACCGCAAACCTATTACTCGGCGAAGGCCTGCAAAGGCTCGTACCGAGTTTCGACCTGAATTGGCATCAGTTTCAGGCACTCGTGGAACACTCGGACCCGTCGCGATACGAGGCGGTCATCCACCAGCACATGCCGATGTTCCACAACGAATTCTGTGTCTTCGCTGCATTCCTCTCGAAAGGCAAGGATCACACGGATTGCGGGCGTCCTTGTGAGCGTCACACGATCGAACTGCGCGACCGAGTCGGCTCGAATTTTCCGGTGCTGGTCGACACGGGCTGTCGGAACACCGTCTTTAACAGCGTGGCACAAAGCGCAGCTGAATACGTAGACCGCATGAAAAGCCTGGGCGTCCGCTGGTTCCGCATCGACCTGCTGCGCGAAACGCCAGAGGAGGCAACGCAGTTGATGGAACAATATCGCCGCGTCATCGAAGGCATCGACGACGGCAAGCAAACGTGGCGACAACTGAAAGTCCTGAACCAACTCGGCGTCACCCGCGGAACCCTGAACTTGCTATGACCGTCGGTCAACCCCACCGCAGCCATCCCCTTCGATCTGAAGGACGATGGGAACGGCAAGTCCGGCTGCCGAACTTCGAGCGATACACATTGCGGTCAGAGGCCGGCGAACCGAAGGAAGTTCAACCCGTTGAAGCCGTCGTGGGGGTGAGCGTCACGACGACCCGCGGCGATGGCACATTCGACCGCGATCCCGGATCGTTCGGAACGCCAAACTGGACCGACAAAGCTTTGCTTCAACTGACAAACAAGCGAAACGTCGCGT
>JAYSYI010000464.1:0-3810 GCA_043727665.1 Limnoglobus sp.
ATGTGTCGCTTTGTGAATCGCTGCTTGATGTGCCGAACGCTCCTCTTCGCGTCGTTCTTCGCTCGTGCGAAAACAGTACGGGCACGATACGCCTTCGATGAAGCGCGGGTCGTGGCTCTCGGCTTCTTCGAGCGGCATCAGGCACGCGAAACATTGCAACTTCGTCGATGGTTCGAGGCTCGGTTCGAGGCCGACGCGTTTGTCGAACACGAAACAATCACCTTTGTAATGCGCGTTGCCGCACTCCTCGAAATACTTCAGGATGCCGCCATCGAGTTGGTACACCTGCTCGAAACCCTCGCGTTGCATGAACGGCCCCGCCTTCTCGCAGCGAATGCCCCCCGTGCAGAACATGACAATCGGCTGTCGCTTGAGTTCGTCGGGTAGCTTCTGCACCGCAGCGGGGAACTCGCGAAAGTGCTCGATGCCAATGACGCGGGCGTTCTCGAAACTGCCGAGCTTGACCTCGAAGTCGTTTCGCGTGTCGAGCAACGTGATCGGGTGGCCGGCATCAAGCCACGCTTTCAGTTCGCGCGGCGAAAGTTTCGGCGTCGGGTTGTTCGCGGGGTCGATCCCGTCGATACCGAACGCGATGATTTCTTTCTTGATTTTCACGAGCATCCGCGTGAACGGTTGCGCATCGCTCAGGCTGAATTTCGGCGACAGGCGTTCGAGACCCGGCACCGCACGCAATGCCGCAAGTAACACTTCGATCGATTCCGCAGAACCGGCAACGAAGAGGTTCAAGCCTTCGTGGCTGAGGAGAATCGTGCCGCGGAGGTGCGCATTCTGGCAGAGCGCAATCAAGCGTTCGCGGAGCGGTTGCAGTTCCGTTAACGTTGCGAACTGGTACACCGAGATGTTCGTGACCGATGCCATAATCGACCGCAGGAGTTCGGAAAGCGATCATCTTATGAGTGCGGCCACGTCGCGGTTTTGCCTACAATCTCCAAGTAGTCGGGTCGCTGCGAACCATTCGGTCTCGTATCGTGTCTGATTCTCCACAGAACGCCCACTATTCACCGCGATTGAAACCGAATGGACTTGCATACGCTCGAACTGCTCCAGTTCGATAAAATTTTAGCCCTTGTTGCCGGTTATACGGCCTCGTCGCTCGGTCGCGATCTCGCGCTCCAACTCGAAACTTCGACCGACATCGTGCTCATCCGCAAAGAAATCGATCTCGTTTCGCAGATGGTCGAAGCGCTGACGCAGGGTCAAAGTCCGCCATTCGGGGGGCTGCACGATGTGCGATTACTCGCTCGCCGTGCGGCAATCGGAACGGCACTCAGTGCCGAGCAACTTCTGGAAATCGCCGACACGCTGATTTGCACCGGGGCAATCTATCGCTACCGGATGCGGCTCGACGAACGGCTCGATGGTTTGATTCAATTACTTGCGGGAATCGAAGATCTCGGGGCCGTGGCGAAGACGATCTCCGGGTGTATCGATGGCCGCGCCCACGTTCTCGATATGGCGAGCCGCGAACTCGGTGCGGTGCGGCAAAAGCTGCACCAACTCGACGAAAAAGTGAAGGCGGAAGTGCGGCGATTGCTGCGCGACCCTGAATTGCGGAAAATCCTCAGCTACCCGAACGCCACGGTCAACGGCGACCACCACGTGCTGCCGGTGTCGGTGAATCATCGGCACAAAATTCAGGGCGTCGTTCACCGCGTCAGCGGCACCGGCGAGACAGTGTTCATCGAACCGGCGTCGATTACCGCACTCAGTGCCGAGCGCATGACGTTAAAAGCCGAGGAAGATCGCGAGGTGAAGCGGGTGCTTCGCCGGTTGAGTGCGGAAGTCGGTCGCGTGTCCAAACCGCTGATTTATTCGCTCGATGTGATCGCGAAACTCGACCTCGTTTGCGCGAAAGCCCGATACAGTCGCGATTTCAACATGTGTGCGCCGATCGTGAACGACGAAGGGAAGTTGTGGCTACGGAATGCTCGCCACCCCTTGCTGGAAAGCCTCTTTCGCAACGCCAACCGCGAAGCCCCGCCGAGCGAATCTGATGCAGCAAGTGTGATCCGCAAAACGAAGTCGGTCGTGCCGATCGATGTTCGCCTCGGTGTCGGCTTCCAGATGTTGATCGTTACAGGGCCGAACACCGGCGGCAAAACGGTCACGCTCAAGACGACCGGACTCCTCGCGTTGATGGCGCAAGCCGGGTTGCACGTGCCCGCAGGGGAAGGCAGTACGCTGCCGATTTTCGACAACATCCTTGCCGACATCGGCGACGAACAGAGCCTCGAACAATCGCTCAGCACGTTCAGTTCGCACATCACTCGCATCGCGAAAATCTTCGAACTCGCCAACGAACGCAGTCTTATCTTGCTCGATGAACTCGGTGCCGGTACCGACCCGACCGAAGGGGCCGCACTCGGTCGCGCGATCCTCGATCAGATCGATTCGATCCGCTGCCGTGCGATCGTCACGACGCACCTCGGCGACCTCAAAACGTACGCATTTCACAACGAGAACGCGGAGAACGGTGCGGTCGAATTCGATACGGAAACGCTGCGACCGACGTACAAACTCTTGATCGGCCAGTACGGCATGAGCAACGCGATCATGATCGCACGGCGACTGAAGTTGCCGAATGAATTGATTAAACGCGCACAGAAATACCTTCGCAAAAAGCGTGGCCGCACCGTCGAGATGGCCCGCCTGCAAGAGTTACGCGAAGAGGCGGAGAAGGCGCGAGTCGATGCGTTAGCCGCACAACACGAAGCGACATTGCAGAAGCAAGAATACGAGCGCAAGACGCTGGAATTCGAACGGGAATCGCAACTTCAAGCCGCGTTGTTGGAGAAGCGCGAACGGCTTCAGGCGAACGCGGTCGTTCACGTGTCGCGGTTCGATGCGAAGGGCAAAGTCGTGCGGGTCGATGTCAAGAAACGCACGGTGTTGGTCAGCGTCGGACTCGGTCAGTGGGAAATTCCGTTCGACGAAATCACTCCGCTGGATTGTTGATGCGCTCGTGGATCAGCCACTCCGGCTTCACGCGATGCAGATAGCCAACGATGATCCCCGTGCCGATCGCTTCGACGAAAATCACGGGCAGATACAACCCGAAGATGACGACCGCCACCGATTCGCCGCCTTCGATGCCGAACGAAACGACGAGCACATTCAACGCCACCGTAAGCAGCCCCGCGAGAAACCCCGTCGCGGCACCGATGACGCCCACCCACTTCGCACGGCGACCATTTTTGGTGAGGATGCGATAGATCGCCGGGAACAGAAATCCGACCAGCACCGCAGGCACGCCCATTACGGTCCCGTTGATGCCGAGCGTGGTCAGGCCCCCATGCGCGAATAGCAACGCCTGAAATGCGAGTGCGATCGCCACGGCAACCACCGCACGCGGGCCGAGAATGACCCCTGCCAGCCCGTTCAAAAGTAGGTGAACGCTACCCACGCCGACACGAAAGTGGATCTGCGAAGCGACAAATAACGCTGCCGTTAGCAGGCCGAGGCGGGGAATCTCGCGTTCGTCGAGTTTGCGAATGCCGAGCGAAACCATCGCCACGAGCGCGATCCAGCCGATGGCGATCCATTCGGAACGGAGCGCACCATCAGCGATGTGAACGGCGAACACACTTACGGTCATGTCAGCTGTTTTAGAATTTCCCGTTTGTGCGGGCATGTAGCAAGTCGCGTATTTCCACGCTCGTCTTTCGGACATGTGCAAGCGCAACCCAGGGGTACCCCCAAGTGACGCGAAGTGGCTGTTGACAGTGTTTTTTGTTCATCCCGGTTCTGGTTCGGGTTCAGGCGTAGCAAATAGCTTCCGTCGCAACCACT
>JAYSYI010000465.1:0-11433 GCA_043727665.1 Limnoglobus sp.
CTGGACTACGATGCGAGCGCGACCCATTCCACGGAGAATGGAATTACCGCATCCGGCCGAAATCGAAGTTGTAGGAGTTATTTAGTAACAGCCCCTAACCGGCCATGCGGTTCTGTGGATAATCACACTTGGCCGATGGAATATTGATAATGGACGCCAAACTGCGACAATCGTTGGCATCCTGTTCTGGGTGGTTCTCAGTGTGGGTGTGTCGCTTCTGTTTTTCCGTTAGGCAATGAGCAGGGTCGCTTGGACTGGTGACATGGAGATGCCGGGTTTGCTTACCTATTTGCCATCGGTCGCATCCAGTAGGCGTCAGTACCGAACGACAGCGGGCGATTTCAACCGACAATCCGGATTCGTTTCGCCGCGCCGCGAAGGCTTTGCGCAGCGAAGCATGGGACGTGTCTCAGCCAACTGCCACTCTCAAAACTGACGTTCGAGCGAAATTCTGCCGATTCTTCATCGCATCAGCACGGCTTCGGCCATTAGGCCGGGGCCGAAGCCGAGCATGACGCACGGTCGCGGCGAGTTCGCTTTTCGCATCGCGTTCAAGATGAACAGCACCGTGGGCGACGACATGTTGCCGTAGTTCGCGAAGATATGCTTCGATGTTTCCAGTGCCGATGCGGGGAGTGCGAGCGCGTCTTGCACCGCTTCGAGAATCTTCGGCCCGCCGGGGTGGATCGCCCAACTGCCGACTTCGGCCACGGTTAAATTGTTCGACTTCAGCCAGTCGTGCATCCAGCCCGCCACGTTTGCCGCAATCAGCTTCGGCACCTGCTTCGAGAGCGTCATTTCGAAGCCATGATCGAGAATCGTCCACGTCATCGCCTCGGTCGAATCCGGTATCAACGACGACCCCGTAGCACTCACCGCCCACTCGTTCGCATCGTGGACGCCATCGCCGACGACGACCGCACACCCATCGGCGAACAGCGCGTTCGCCACCACCTTTTCCGGTTCGTCGCGATAGTGATAATGCAGGCTACATAGTTCCACCGCACACAGCATTACGCGTGCGTTCGGGTCGGCGGTGGCATACGCATTCGCCACGCGCAGGCCGTTGAGCGCACCGTGACAGCCCATGAAACCGACGTGAGTGCGTTCGACGGTGGGACGCAATCCCAGCCCGCGAATCAGCGTGAAATCGACGCCGGGCGAGAAGAACCCCGTGCACGACACCGTGACGAGGTGCGTGATCGTATCGGCTGCAAAACCGGCTTCTTTCAGCGCATCGCTCGCCGCGGGTACGGCGAGTTTCGGGGCTTCGATCGCGTACTGAGCGTTCCGTTGTGCCGTCGTCGGTCCGAGAAAATTCGGGTTGCCGTTCGGTAGAAACACTGAGCCGGAATCGCGGGTGCCTTCGAACAAATCGCGAACGACATCGCGCCCGTGAACGACGTGCCGCATTTTGTTACCGGAGTGTGCATACACCGAAGGCAGGAAGCCCGAAGCCCGGGACGTCGGCCCGCCGATGACACGCGCCACGCCGAGGCCTTCATCGGGGGTGAGGTACCCTGGCGGAACCGAGGTGCCGATTCCGCGAACGTGGAAGCTCATAACGATCGACCTTGGGCGAGTGTAGCGGGACGGTGTAACGCCCGCAAAACGGGTGCCGACAATTGCGGTGCGATCGACAAGGCCCGAACCGCGAAGCGAGTGAGCGACGGATATCGCAACGCCCGCGAGATGATCCGACACGGGAATTGCCGTTGGCGTACCGTCTGCCGATGCACCCGCGACCACGCACGAATGTCGGCTTCGTGCCAGTCTTTCAAAATAAACGGTACCACCGCGATGGCAGACGAGATCGCCCAGCCCATTCCTTCGCCCGTGAATGGCTCGACGTACCCCGCCGCATCGCCGATCGCGAACCAGCGCCGCCCGGCAATTTTCGCCGGCGTCCGTGTGAGTGCCGGCGTGCCCCGCCACGCGGCGAGTGCGAGTTCGGGTATCTCCGGCAAACCGGCTTCGTGCAGAATCCGCGTCGCGGCCACGCCCAAACTACCGGAGGCACGCACGAACTCCGCATCGAACGCGGCAGCAATATCGAGGCGATCATCTTCCAGGCGAACGAGGCCGACATACCCGCCCCGCGACGTTGCCATGTACACCGTTTCGCGTGCATAATCTGGATGCGGATATTCGAGAACGACCCCGGCCCCGATTCGCGAGTCGGCTTTGGCGGGGACATTAAAACCATCGGCCACGGCGGCCGCTCGCCCGTTGAGGCCATCCGCCGCGATCACGAATTTCGCCAGAATTCGCTGGTTTTCTAGTGTCATTTCGCGAACGCCATCCCGTTCGAAGCCCATCACTGCCCGCGTGCCTGGCAGGAATGCCGCCCCCGCTTCGATGGCACACCGAATGAGTGCGACATCGAACGCCGTGCGCGAAAGACTCACGCCTGCGGGCCACGGGAGCATTGCCGAACGCCCGCCCGATGCGACTTGCAACCGCTTCAGCGGGATCGCGCCGAGTTGTGGAACGACATTTCCGAGGCCAGCGCGTTCGAGGTTCCGCAGTGCGTTGCCGTTGAGGCAACAGCCGCAGACTTTGTTTCGCGGGAAGTGCGCTTTATCGATGAGAATGACGCTTTTGCCAGAACTCGCGATCTGGTGTGCCGCGACCGAACCGGCGACACCCGCGCCGATAATCGCGGCATCCCACACGGTGGCGGCGGCCCGTTCGGCAGTGATCGTGGCGCTGACGTTCACGATTTGCTCCAGCAAAGTCGCATCCGGCACGGGAAGCAATTCTCGACGATCGCACCGGTCATGCCCGCTTCCGCAGCCATCGCTTTCATTTCCAAAATCGTGTACGCTGCCCGCACGGAGACTGGCCCATCGAATCGCACGATCGGCGAACGCGACAGCAGATGGCTCGCGATCCAGACGAGCGAATAGCTCGTACGGCTCCGCACCAGATCGGTCACGATCACCATCGTTTTGACAGCCAGCATCATTTTACGAAGGAGTTCCACGACATCCGGCGGGTCGAGATGGTGCAAGAACAGCGAACACGTTACCACATCATAGTCCGTCGGCAGTGGCTCACGCAGGACATCGTGCAAGAAGTATTCGATACTGGCACCGGCAACGCTCGCTTTCGCCCGTGCCGTTTCGATCGCAGTCGGGCTAAAATCGCAACCCGAAACTGCCAGCGGCAAGTCGCACCGCTTCGCCCATTTCCAGAGTTGGAGCGGAATATCCCCCGACCCCGTCGCAATATCCAGAACGGTAAGTTTCCCGTTCGCCAAATCGCGGATCGTTGGCCACAGCAGATTCGCACTTCGCGTCAGTGCATTGATGCGAGCCAGCCCCGCGAGTGCCTGACGGTGCGCATCGGCTGCAAGGTTCGGATCGTCCATGAGTTCGGGAACACGCACGCGCGGCATCGGCTTCCGAAAATCACTTCGCATGTCGCAGTGCCTTCCCGGCCAGCACTTCGGGTTGGTACCTGCCGGTGTCGATCACCATTTTGCCGTTCACGAATAGATACCGAACGCCCACCGCAAGTTGGTGCGGTTTGTCGTAAGTGGCGGTGTCGCGGAAAGTTTTCGGGTCGAAGATCACGATGTCCGCGAACTGCCCCGGCTTGATGTACCCGCGATCTTTCAGCTTCAGAATGTCGGCGGGTAATCCCGAGCAGGAACGGATGGCGCGTTCGATGGGAATCTGCTTTTCCTCGATCGAGTAGAAGCCGACTTTCCTCGGGAACGTGCCATAGCTGCGCGGGTGCGGGACGGTAGCACCGGCGAGGTGCGTGCTGCCATCGCTGGCGGTGGCGACCCAGTCTTGCTTCATGTAAATTCGCACGTCTTCCTCGCTCATGCCGAAGTTGACGATTCCCGCCCCGCCGTTCCGTTCGATCTCCAAAACGATGTCGATTGGCTGCTTCTTTTCGCTCTCGGCGATCTGCGAGATTCGCTTCCCCTGCCATGCCGGTTTGTTCGAATAGCGTGCGATCTGGATCGCTTTGCCGTTGTCGCGTTCGCTGAGTGCGGCCTCAATGTCGGCCTTCAGTTTCGGCCCCGTGTTCGGGTCGTCGATGCGTGCGACGAAGTCTTTCTGGTTGCCTTCGCGGTACTTCGACGGCACCAGCGTGGCGCGTAACGAGGTGCTGCTCGCGGTATACGGATACTGATCCGCGGTAACGCTTTGGCCTGCTTTTCGAGCGGCTTCGATGAGCGCGATCGCCTGAATCGACATGCCGTGCGCAGCCCGGCCACTCGCCTTGATGTGCGAAATATGCACGGCACATTTTCCACCTTTGCCGATGTCGATAGCCTCTTGAATCGCATCGAGCAACCCCGAACCCTCGTTGCGAATGTGACTTGCATAATGCCCGCCATGCTGCCCGCTGACTTTGGCGAGCGCGATGATCTCCTCGGTCTTCGCGTACGTCCCCGGATTGTAAATCAGCCCCGTTGCCAAGCCCCACGCGCCATCAGTCATCGCCTTCCCAACGAGCGCTTCCATCTTTTGAAGTTCCTCCGCCGTCGGTGCGCGGTTGGCGTTACCCATGACCACTTCGCGAATGCTGTTGTGCGGAGCTTGATGGATGACGTTCGTCCCTATGCCGCCCGCTTCCAGTGCTTGAAAGAACTTCGCGGTATCGACCGGCCCGGAACCGCAATTCCCCGTCACGACGGTGGTAACGCCCTGCATGATGTAGCAAGTATTTGGCCGCCCCGCCTTCGCCGTCAGCGTCGGGCTGCCGGTATCGCAGTGTGTGTGCAGATCGATGAAGCCGGGGCAAACGATCATGCCCGCACCATCGATCACGATGGCATCAGCAGGGCGTTCGCCGTTGCCCACCGCCGTGATTTTGTCGCCAACGATGCAGACATCCGCAACGTGGCCCGGCCCACCGGAACCATCGTGAATCGTCGCACCGGCAATCACAATCGGCTTCTCCGCCGCCATCAACGTGCCAAAACCGGCACACACAATCATCGCAAGAATGTATCGCATTCGCAAAGTGTCCTTTCGGAGTTTTCAGCTTTCAGTTGTCAGCAAATCAAAACCGTATGACTGCTGACTAGCGTACGGAACGTAACGGCGACAAATTGCATTTTGCGGAGGATTCCGCTTCGGTGGGTAGTGTGTATCCGGATGAGATGTCTTATCATCGCAAGTAACTTCAACACCCCATACCGGAGGCGTTCTACGTGAGCGACCAGATTCCGCCCGTTAACAATGCCGAACGAGTCCGGATGAAAGAAGTCGAAGGGGGTTCGAAGAAATGGCGAATCTGGGGGCCGTACCTCAGCGATCGCCAGTGGGGCACCGTTCGCGAAGATTACAGTCAGAACGGCGATGCGTGGAACCACTTTCCGTTCGCGCACGCCCATCAGCGCGCGTATCGTTGGGGCGAAGATGGCATCGCGGGGTACAGCGATAACAACCAACGGCTCTGCGTCGGCATCGCGCTCTGGAACGGCAAAGATTCCATCTTAAAAGAGCGACTGTTCGGCTTGCCGAACGAAGGCGCGAACCACGGCGAAGATGTCAAAGAAGTTTACTTCCACCTCGACGCAACGCCCTCGCACAGTTACCTCAAGTACTTGTACAAGTACCCGCAAGCTGCCTATCCATACGATGCGCTCATCCACGAAAACAAGCAGCGGAGCCGCCTCGAACCCGAGTTCGAACTGATCGACGCGGGTGGCTTTCACGAAGATCGCTACTTCGATGTTTTCGTGGAATATGCGAAGGCCAGCCCGACCGATGTGCTGATAAAAATCACGGTACATAATCGCGGGCCGGACGCATCGGACATTCACATCTTGCCGCACGTCTGGTTCCGCAACACGTGGTCGTGGGCCGAAGATGCGTTCAGACCGATCATCACTGCCGTCGATGCCGACACGATCCGCCTCTTCCACCCCGATTGGGACGAGTATCGCTGCCATTTCGACGCGATGGGTGAGAAACCCGCGCCGCTGCTGTTCACGGATAACGACACGAACTCGCCTACTCTTTATGGCGTGAAAACAGCGGGGCACTTCAAGGATGGCATCAACGAGTACATCGTTCACGGCAACACTGCTGCGGTGAACCCGGACAAAACCGGCACGAAGATGGCTGCGCATTACCAGCACACCGTGCCAGCGGGTGGATCAGTGACGATTCGCGTGCGACTTCGCCATGCAGCCGAAGAGCGTATCGATTCTCCGTTCGCCGATTTCGATGCGATCTTCGCGGACCGTGTCGCCGAAGCCGATGCGTTTTACGCCGATATTCAGCGCGAGATGCCGAACCCGGACTCGCGGCTCGTTCATCGGCAGGCGATCGCGGGGTTGATCTGGACGAAGCAGTTTTTCAATTACGACGTCTGGCGCTGGCTGAAAGGCGACCCCGCGCAACCGGTGCCGCCCGCTTCGCGGAAAGACCGCGAGAGCCGCAACGTCGATTGGGAGCACCTCAAGAACTCCGAAATTATCTCGATGCCGGATAAGTGGGAATACCCGTGGTATGCCGCGTGGGATTTGGCGTTCCACACGATTCCGTTCGCCACCGTCGATGCGACATTTGCGAAGGAACAGTTGCTGATGTTCCTCGGCGAATCGTACATGCACCCGAACGGGCAACTCCCCGCGTACGAATGGAACTTCGGCGACGCGAACCCCCCGGTTCATGCGTGGGCGTGCTGGCGCGTCTTTCAAATTGATCGACAACAGCGCCGCGATAAGGGCGACCTCGGCTTCCTCGAACGCACCTTCCACAAGTTGATGTTGAACTTCAACTGGTGGGTGAATCGCAAAGATGCCTTCGGCCGCAACGTCTTTCAGGGGGGCTTCCTCGGCCTCGATAACATCGGCGTGTTCGACCGCAGCCGCCCACTGCCAACGGGCGGGTTCATCAACCAGGCCGACGCCACCGGCTGGATGGGCATGTACAGCCTGAACCTCATGCGGATCGCGCTCGAGTTGGCACTGCACAACAAATCGTACGAAGATATGGCCGTCAAATTCTTCGAACACTTCCTCGGCATCGCCCGCGCGATGACCGACATGGCAGGGAAAGGCATCGGCCTCTGGGACGAGCAAGACCAGTTCTATTACGACGAGTTGATATTACCGAACGGCGAAGTGCAACCGCTCCGCGTGCGCTCGATGGTCGGGCTGATTCCACTGTTCGCGGTCGAAGTCCTCGAACCCGAACTGCTGGCGAAACTGCCCGAATTCGCGAGCCGGATGCGCTGGATTCTCGAAAATCGCCCCGACCTCTCGACGCTCGTCTCGCGCTGGTACCAGGATGGTCGCGGCGAACGACGATTATTATCGTTGCTGCGCGGGCACCGGATGAAGAAACTTCTGGGCCGTTTGCTCGACCCGAAAGAGTTCCTTTCGGACTTCGGCATTCGGTCGCTGTCGAAGGCCCACAAAGACAATCCATTTGTGTTTCACGTGGGAAGTGAGCCACTGACAGTCGACTATCAGCCCGCCGAGGCGACGATTGCAAACTTCGGTGGCAACTCGAACTGGCGCGGGCCGATCTGGTTCCCGATGAACTATCTCATCGTGGAGAGCCTGCACAAATTCCACCACTACTACGGCGAAGAGTTCCGCGTCGAGTGCCCCGTTGGCTCGGGTAATTCTGTATCGATTCTCGATGTCGCGAATCAGATTTCGGCACGACTCACGCAGATTTTCACGAAGAACGCGAAAGGCGAACGACCCGTCAACGGCTGGTACGAGAAGTTCCAAACCGACCCGCACTTTAAGGATTACATCCCGTTCTACGAGTACTTCCACGGCGACACGGGAATGGGACTCGGTGCCAGTCACCAAACCGGCTGGACTGCCCTCGTAGCCAAACTATTATTCCCAACGAGCCACGTTTTCGCCGACCTGTGCGGCTCCGCCGCCCAAGCCACCATCCGCTGCCAGGCGTGACGAGTCTTGGCGAGCGAATTCGGGATTTTCAACCCGGTTTGTTCACCGATAGTGATTGCACATACTGAATGAGGTCGAAGACTTCGTTCGGTTTGAGTGTGGCGGCGGAGGCGGGCATTGGTGTTCCGGGGATGCCGAGCATGATGCGGGCGTACAGGTTTCGCGAGTCGCCGCCGGCCTTGAAGATGCCCCGCGTGAGGTTACGCGGGCGGTTCGGTGTGCCGTCTTCGTTCTTCAGATCCTTCACCTGCGGGCCATCGCCCTGCCCAGTGAGGCCGTGGCAGGCCGCACAGACTTTCATGTACGATTCGCGGCCACGCAGCGCCGATTCGGGGGTCGCAGTGGCAAAACTTTCCGGGATGCCGAGCGACTTGCCGGGCAACGATTCGTTGTCGGCGGTCAGGCTCGTCGTCGGGTAGAGTTTCACGAACTCCTTGGCGAACTCTTCGGCTTTCAGTGGCTCACCGTTTTCTTCATCCGCATCTTTCTTGGCCTTCGTTTTAAACCGCTCGAACAAGCCGCCGCGTGTCAGTTGCCGAACGTGGCCGACGATCGCTAGATGTTCCTCTTCGTTCAAATTCGCAAACGATGGCATCGCCGAACCGGGCAAGCCGTGCTTCAGCACGTGGACGATGTCAGCATCGGACGGGATCGGAATGCCTTTGTCCGAAGGAAAAGTCGTCGCAAATTTGTACTTATCCATGCCGAAATAGCGTGCCCGCGGTTCAAGCAGCGTGACGCCTTTGCCGTCGCCGCGTTCGCCGTGGCAGCCCGCGCAATTGCTTACGTACAACGCGCGGCCATCGTGGACGACTGCGAGTTCGGGCGATGGCCGTTCCGGATTGAGCACCGCATGAACGGTACTGCCTCCGCCAAACCACGCCGTCAACAGAATCAACGGCGCACCGCCGACGAGTGCCGTGCGAAACCGCGACAAACGCAAGCCAAGACCCGACGCAGGAGAGTGCGACTTCGACATTTGTGCCTCCAGTAACTCACTCAATTTGTCTACTATAAATACCGAAATTGCAGGTAGGAATCAACTTTATCGTTCGATTCGGAAACGAAACCGGCCACCCTTTCGGGCGGCCGGTTCGTTGGGATTCATTCGACAAACTTAGCCGACGTAGGCACCGCCGACGAAGTCGGGGTCGAAGGCGTAGAAGTCGTCGATCGTGCTTAAGTCGGTCGAACGCAGCACGCGAACACGGGACGCACCGCCTGGGCCGGGGGTTGCGATCAAATCGGCTTTGCGGTCGCCGTTCACGTCTTGCGTTGAAACTCGAACGCCACCGGTGAAGGTCGATTCGAAGGCGAAGAAGTTCGCGAGAACCGCCTGCGTCTTGCCGTCAAACACTTGCACGCGAGGCCCGCCACCCGATTCGGCACCGGTGATGACGTCGGCAACGCCATCGCCGTTGAAGTCGCCGACCGCGAGGTTCACACCACCGGTAAACGAGGTTTCGAACGGTGCGTAATCTTGGAGAACACTGAGCGTGACCGCATCGAAGACTCGGACTCGCGTCGGAACGCCGTTGCCGGTCGTCGCGACGATTTCCGCTTTGCCGTCGCCGTTGAAATCTCCGGCGGCAACGCGAACGCCACCGCGTTGATCTTGATCGAAGGCGAAGAAGTTCTGGAGCACGGCACCCGTACGGCCACTGAACACCGTGACTCGCGGGCCGCCACCGACTTCAGTACCGGCGATGATGTCGGCACGGCCGTCGCCATCGACATCGCCCGCCGCCACGAACACCCCACCGCGGAACGTCGATTCGAATGCGAAGAACTCTTGCAACAGGCTGCCATCGACACCGCTGAAGACGCGGATGCGTGGGCCGCCGCCGACACCCGTTGCGGTGATGATGTCCGCGACGCCATCGCCATTGACATCGCCCGTTGCGGTCCGCACCCCACCGGTGAAGGTGTCTTCATACGCGTTGAATCGGAACTTCTCAGCACCGCTTGCGTAATCCAGGACGCGCACTTGTGGCGAGCGACCCGCACCAGCGGCCGCGATCACGAACGCAGGCTTGTTCGGAGTGCCCGTCGTTGTCGTGAAGGCCGGGTTGAAGTTGACGGGGGTTCGCGTGGGGCCACCGGGGGGCGGCAACACGCCACCGCTGTTGTTGCCCGATGAACCGAGGAAGTTCTGCTTCGAAGGATCGTTCGGATCAATCGGTCCGACGGGCGTCGTGAACTCGCCGAAGTTCAGTGGGCCGTTGAACCCATTTGGCCCGAGCACGACCGTCGAGAACAAATCGTTCGTGATGACCGGGTTGATCGTCGGGTCGCCGTTTTGCTCTTGACCGTCGAAGAAGTTTGCCGGTTGCGTTTCTTGAACGCTGTAGATGCCGGTCGGCAACGCGAGGAATTCCCAGCTTCCATCGGAGCCGGTGAGCATGCTGAGCGAGCCGCCGGGTACGTCACTCGCCACCAGTGGACGGGCCAGCACGGTTCCAGCAAACGCGGTTCCGCTGATCGTGACGAGTGTACCGGGAATCGGTCGCTCGCCAGGGTCTTTGACCGCGTTACGGTTCTGATCGACGTAGACGAAGCCGGAGACGTTGGCGGGCGGAATTTCACCGAAGTTGAAATTCGTGCCGTTGTCGTTCGTGTTCAGCGTGACGCTGAGTACGTTCTTGCGTGGCTTGGTCGGCGTATTTCCACCGACCCCGAGCGTATCCAGGCCGTCGAAGATCAACCCGCCGGGCTGCGTTTCGGTGACGGTATACGTACCGGGAATGAGATTGGTGAACTTGTAGAAGCCGTTCGCATCGGTCGTTGTGCTGCGTGGCGTAACGGGGTTCCCAGCGGCATCGACGCCGGTGAGCGTGACGACCACACCGCGGAAGGGTGTATCGCCGCGTGTGGTGTCGAAAATGCCATCAATGTTCGGGTCGCGATAGACGAAGCCCGAAATCATCGCGAGTCCAGTCAAACCGAAATCGACGGTGACAAAGGAATTGCCGTTGGTATTCCCTTCGACGAATGGAGCCAAACCGTTCGCGATCGTGAACGGGGCCGACTGAATCGTGGCACCAACCTGTGCACCGACGTTGAGATTACCGGTCGTATTGATCGGGCTGGCCGGTGGACTACTCGGCGTAACACCTGCGGGTGGCAGGATTTCGACGACGTACGTGCCGGGCGTCAACAGACCGAACGAGTACTTGCCATCCGAACCGGTGACCGTCGTTGCAAGGATCGCACCCTTGCCGGTCGTGTCCCGGAGGTTCACGGGGATGTTCGGCACGATTGGCTCACCCGCATCGAACTTGCCGTTCTTGTTCGTATCGGTGAAGACCTGATTCCCCAAGGCCAGCGGTTGGAAGAAGCCGAAATCTTGTCGCAGGTTATCCGCACCGTCTGGGTTGGCGGTCGCACCGGGCAGTAGCGTCACGGTCGATTCGAACTTCGCACCCGCCACCGTCGTGCCGTGGTCGGTATCATCGCTCGCATCGGTCAGGCCAGGCTCGTTCGGCCCGGTTGGACTGCCGATCTTACCTGTACTGCTGACGAACCCG
>JAYSYI010000466.1:0-3771 GCA_043727665.1 Limnoglobus sp.
ATATACATCTATTCCGGTGTGCGGTACGGTCAACCATCGTGCGCAGATATATCGCCACCGATTGTTGGATGAATTAGCGAAGTGAGTGCGAATCGGCGAATCGTAATGTCAGTTCGACCATGTCGGTTTCGTGCCTTTGCCACCGAGTTGACGGGAAATCTCGCGGTCTTTGTTCGCCGATTTCAACAGCGGTTCGACCGAACTCAGTGTCGATACTTCGAAACCTGTGGTCTTCAGTAAGTCGGAGGCAATCTGTTGCGAATCGGTCGTCAGCGAACGCATGCGGTCGGCTTCTTTCTTCGGGTAGCGCTTCTCGATCATCGCGAGTTCCGCGAGGCGAAACTGATCGGCGGGGATGCCATTCATCTCGGAGCTATTTGGCACCGAAATATTGGGTAGCGGATCGGGGTAACCCATGCGGATCGCGTTGCGGTGTTCGGAGACCATCTTGCCGAGTTCGCTACACAGCACCGCAGCGAGTTGCACATCGGTTTTGCACGAAACCACGAGCGAATCCGAGATAATCAAGCCATGTTGGTCGCGATGCAACAGGATCGGTTCCACGTGACCAATGGTCTGGAATGTCGGCTCGATGCCGATGAACGGATTCGCAGACGCGATCTGCCGTCCGATCTGATCGACCCGCGCTGCGGCCTCGAGATTCGGTTCCGTGCCCTTCGGAATGACAATTTCCTTGCCCACGATGCTGCGTGCGGTACGTGCGAATTGCGTGTCGGCACAGCCTATGACACCCAGCGAGATTACGAGCAAAATTCCGCGCACGATATCGCCCTCGGTTGGAGCAGCCGAACGATGGCTGATAGCCGGGGTTTGCGTTTGTGTCGAGGTCAAGAACTTTGTAAACATAATGCAGAGCAAACTCGTCCGAACTCGTAGAGCGAACCGAACATGAATCGCTGGATGTTAATACTCGTCGCAGTCGGCAGCACCGCAGGGTTCGGGTTCGGCCAGGAACCGATCGATCTTTTAAAGCTCATTCCGTCGTCGGTCAACACGATCGCCGTAATTAATGTCAACGATATTCTCGCCAGCCCGCGTGCTGTGAAGGATGGTTGGTCGAAAAAGAACCACCTCGAGTATTTGGCGGGTGCGGTGCCGATTCATCCCAATACCGAGCGGATTTTACTTGCCAAGGAAATGAACCCCGAATCCCCGAGCCAGGGGGGCGTACTTGCGATCATTCCGCTAAAGAACCCACTCGACATCGCGAAATTCGCCGAATCGCGAAGCGGCACAATCGATACCGTGGGCGGCGAACCGGTTGCGATTATTTCGAACGACATCATCGGTGTGAAACTCGGGGACAAGCTCCTCGGCATGATGAAAACCGACAGCCGTCAGGAAGTCGCCCGTTGGCTGCGTCACACCAAAACCGCGAAAGAATCGCTTCAAGACAAGTACTTGAACGCCTTCGCTTTTAACTCCGGCACCAAGCACCACATTGCGATCGCCATCGGTACCGAAGATCTCTTCCACCCGAAGCAAATCGCACTTGCAGTCACCGGTAGCCAAGTGTTGAACGCCGACAAAACTCACGCGACGAGCATTGAGGCCTACCTCGCGAAACTCACCGGAATCCGCTTTGTTGCGGACATCAAAGAAAGCGGAATCTCCGCCGAAGTTCGCATCGATTCTGCCGCACCAGCAAAGGTCGATCCCGCTGTGATCAAAGCGTTTTTCATCGAACTGCTCGACAACAACGGGGCCGCACTCGAAGACCTCACGGCTGCAGCGGTGAGTATTGATGGCAACACCGTCACGCTCGCGTTCCAAATCAGCGATCCCGAACTCGCGCGTGTGATGTCGCTCGTCGCCCCGCCGATCGACCGCATCGCCACCGACGAAGCAATTGCCATCGTCCCGGCAGGCGTTTCCGCCACCGCATCGCAGATTTATTATCGAGCCGTAGGCCGCATCGTCGACGATTTGAAAGAGCAGAACAAGAAGGCGAAGGATTACCTCAAGACCGCACTTTGGCACGAAACCGCCGCGAACAAGATCGAGGCGATCTCGGTCATCCACGTCGAACCGCTCGTCGTCGAATATGCCGTAACAGTCGCAACGCGACTACGGGTGATTGCCGAGTCTCTGAAAGGCGTGCCGGTTCAGAATGCGGATCTGCAACAGAAAACCTACATGGTCGGCGGGTTGTCGCGGGCCACGATCTGGCGAAGCGGCCACATGCGAATCAACCCGTGGCTTTACAACGGCCCGCAAGTCTTCCAGACCAACTTGCCTGAAATCCGCGAGAAACAATCTCAAGTCATCCGCGACGACGAAGCCAACCGAGCAAAACTCTGGGCGATGATCGACGGCCAGAAGTCCGAATTGCGCGGGGATGTACTCAAGAAATCCGGCACTGATCTCGAAGCCGCACCATCGAAGTAGGGCCACCGAAACTTTGGTTCTTGCGAGATTCATAACGACCAAAATTTGACGTAAGTCGTTGCTGGGTTAGGTTGGTTCCGAAATTCGGGAATGAGTCCACGGTTGGGGGGGTGGGTAGTGCCTGGAGTCATTCTGCTCCCCAACATAACCTAAGTCGATTCGCAAAACTCTCCCATTCAACGAGGCATCTCATGGCGCAGACTCCGTACTACGTCTCGGAAAACGACCTCATTGCGGGATGGGACTTCAGCACGGGGGCGGTAAAGTGTTTGCTGTTCACGCGGAGTGGGGAGGTCGCTGCCGAGATTCGTTTGCCGACCGACCTTTGGGGCGAAGACGGCGTTCGCGAACTCAACATTATGCAACTCGAAGGGCAGGCACGGGCAAGTGTTCGTGCCATTGCCCGGTGCTTGCGCGATAGTAGCGGGCAGATTACGGCACGCTGGATTGCGGGCGGCATTTCGGCAACGCACCACACCGCCGGGCTGATCGATGGCGATGCGAACCAGGTTCGCCGAATGATCTGCTGGAACGATCAGACTCTCGCCCAATATCACGCGGAGGGGCTGGCACGCCTCGGTGGCCAGGATCGCGTCAAGTCGCTGATCGGCGGGCCGTGGGCGGTGCGCTATTCGCTGAGCCACTTGGTAAAAGACGAACACACTCTCAGCGAAACCGACTGGAAGCGAATCGCGAAAATGCTTCCGCACGGCCCACTTGCGGGCGGTTACCTCACGGATCGCTTCGATGTTACCAGTGTGTCGTCGGCCGCTTCGACCGGCATGATGAACCTCGCCACCGAGCAATGGCAACCGGAGATGCTCGATGCAATTGAGAACCCCACTTATCGCGAAATCGTCTGGGCGTCTTTGCCGCGAATTCAGGACATGAACGAACCGCTCGGCCCGCTGGCCGCACACATCAAGCTCGATGCGGGCCTCACGGAATCGACGAACCCCCTGCTCTTCCCGACGCTCGACGATCAGGCGGCCGGGTTGATCGGCGGCGGGGCCGTCGATGCGGGGCAAGTGGCGATCATTCTCGGCAACTCCGCCGTCGTGAACTCCTCCGCCGCTACGCCCCCGCAATCGGGTAACCTCGACGCGATGAAGCTCAATTGGGGAACGTACCTCTGGATGCGTTGCTACAGCAACGGGGCGCAGTTCCTCGATCGCGTCGTCGGCACGAACCCGGATTGGACGAAGCTTGAAGCCGCCGCACGCTCAGTTCCGCCAGGCTGCAACGGCATCACGGTGTCGCCGTTCGTGCTTTCGGAACCATCTATCGGCATCGAAAAACCGCGATTCGGTTGGTCCCCGAACGAGCCGAGCGACGAAGGCGTCCGCGTGCGGGCCTCGTTCG
>JAYSYI010000467.1:0-11356 GCA_043727665.1 Limnoglobus sp.
TCGAACACTTCCGGTGCGGCGAGTTGCATCTTCGCGGCGAGTTCGTAACTCTCGACGCGGGCTGACAGTCGGCTGTCACCGTGGCGTTCGTTCGCGTACTTCCCGTTCATTTCTTGAAGCAACTTCAAGCCGTCGTTACTCGAAGCGGGCGTGACGAATTTCGCGGCTAACGACGGCGCGAGATCGGGGATCGGCACGGCGGCGGAGGGTTTGACCACGGTGCCCTGATGCGATGCCGCGAGGAAACCGGACGAAAAATTTCCGCTGCCGTTGTAGGGTAATCCGCGCGGGTCCGGCAGCACCACGAACGATGGCAGGTTGTCCGTGAGGCGGCCGAGCGCGTAGCCGACCCACGCGCCGGCACACGGGAAGCCGGGCATCAGGAAGCCGGTGTTTTGCAGGTAACTCGCGGGGCCGTGGACGTTCGATTTCGAACTCATCGCCATCAAGAACGCCATATCGTCGACGCGTTTGGCGAGGTGCGGGAACACATCCGTCACCCAGCGCCCGGATTGGCCGTGTTGCTTCCACGCGAACGGCGATTTCATCAGCGGCCCCGGCGTACCAGTCGCGGTCGCTTTCAGGCCGACATTGACGATCTGCCCGTGGCGCTTTATCAGCGTCGGTTTGTAGTCGAAGGTGTCCATCTGGCTCATGCCGCCGTTCAGGAACACCTGCACCACGCGGCGCACTTTCGCCTTGTGGTGAAGCCCGCCGTTGAACTCGGGCTTCGCTTCGCTGCCGTTCGCCAGCAAGTGCGAAAGTGCCAGCCCACCGAACCCGCCCGCCAGGAAATCGCGTCGCGTTGGCATCGTGCGTGCCCCTTAATCGATGAACAGAAATTCGCTGCTGTTGAACAGCACGCGGCACAAATTCGCCAGCCCGTGTGCCTTCGCATACGCGCCCCACGCCGCCTCTTCCGCCGTCGTCGGAGCACGGCCCAACACGCGCCGGCCGACGAATCGCACCTGCGCGGAACCATCCGCCGCCTTCACCGCCAGTGCCGCCAGGTGCTCCGAGTGTCGCAGCGTGAACTTGTTGTTCCACAAGACGAGCGCCTGCGGGGCACTCACCGATGCGGAGCGCACGGGTGCCGATTGCGAGGCATCCGGGCAGTCGAGCGCCTCGAGCATCGGGTCTGGACGGGTGCGAAAAATGAACCGATAAATGCTGCGTCGGCGTGCTTCGGGGGCATCGATATCGAAGGTGTCGTAGTCGGCCTGCGGTGTCACGTGGACGCCGGGTTTCGTTGCAAATTGCTTTGCCGGAAGGCCGTACATCGTTTCGTCGAGCCGCCCGCTGACCATCAACACCGTATCGCGCACGCTCTCCGCATCGAGTTTGCCGCGGTTCATTCGCCAGAGCAATCGGTTGTCGCCGTCCTTCGCTTCGGCAGTCGCATCGTGCCGCACCGCTTGCCGGTACGTGCTACTGGTGACGATCATTTTGTGCAGCATTTTGAACGAACCGCCACCGTCGCGGAACTCGGTTGCGAGCCAATCGAGGAGTTCGGGGTGCGATGGCGCGCCGCCCATTTTGCCGAAGTCGTTCGGCGTGTCGACGAGGCCTTTCCCGAAGTGATGGTGCCACACCCGGTTGACGATCACGCGCCACGTCAGCGGGTTCGCGGGGTCGGCTAGCCAGTCGGCGAGTGCCGCACGGCGTTGGCCTTCATCGCTCAAATCGCGCGTCGCAAAATGCCGGTTCAACCCCGCCACCGCCTGCACTCCAGCCGGGGCCATCACCACGCGGGGCTTGGTAATTTCACCGCGAACCAGCAAGTGAATTGGCCGTGGAGTCAGCGATGGCCGGAAACTGCCATCGACCGCAAAACGGTTCGTGCCGCAATACACTTTCGCCTGCGCGGGCAGTGCGGCCATGTCGCGTTCGATACTGGTTTCCCAGAGCGAACGGGCGATTTCCGCGCGTTGTAGGTCCGTACGTTTCGCCTCGGGGATCTGCAATATCGGGGAAAGATTCGACGTGGGGGAAACGAGCATCGTGCTCGTCGTCAGGCTCAAACGGAAGCGGCCAATCAGGTGGCCGCCGCCGTGGAGTTGATCGAGTTCGACGGTGAATGTGCTACCACTGGCGAAGCCGACGGGCTTGTCGAATTCGAAGATTGCATAGTGAGGTTTGCCGACCTCCGGGTAGATGCCCCATG
The DNA here is from genome assembly GCA_043727665.1 of Limnoglobus sp. Classification (GTDB taxonomy): domain Bacteria; phylum Planctomycetota; class Planctomycetia; order Gemmatales; family Gemmataceae; genus Limnoglobus. The sequence continues at coordinate 2,165 of JAYSYI010000467.1, forward strand.
CAGTGCTAATGTTGCCATCAATGGCCCGCGCGATACCCCAATCGGCCTGGTCGAAATCGGCGGTCGCGGACTTCAGTTTCACACTGACTGTCTGTTCCGGTTTGCCTTTCGCGCACACTTTTAAGCGCAGTTCAGACAGGTGCAAATTGCCGTTCCCCTGTCGGCCCGGCCCATTATGCGGCAGCGATTCGTCGGGCATCACTTCGAGCCGCAATCCGGTGATGGCCACACGCTCCGTCGACATCGCAACGGTGTACGTGTCTCGCTCCGGTACGGCCCCGCCCGAGAGTATCGAACGGTCCGGCAACGGCTTGAGTGTCGCGCCGTGCTTCGATGTGATCGACTCCGGTTCGGGCGTGAACCAGCGGCTTTCCTTCTCGTGCCACGCCTTCTCGAACGCCACGACTTCCCGCTGACGCTCGGCTGTCAGTAGGCTTGCATCGGCCGTACCTTTGAGGCCGCGAACCCGAGTGAGATCGGCAACGAGCGATGTACGTTTCTTGGCGATGACCGGGTCCGTATCGTAAGCGCGTTCGGCTTTGTCGACGCCTGCAAATACAGCCTGAATCGCGTAATAATCGGTCTGCGTGATCGGGTCGAACTTGTGGTCGTGGCAACGCGCGCAATGCACGGTCAGCCCCGCAAACGTGGTCATCGTCGTCGTCACAATATCATCGCGGTCGAGGTTGCGGGCGATCTGTCGGTCGAGCGAATTCTCGTTAATATCGCGCAGCCCGCTCTCATCCCACGGCCCCGCCGCGAGGAATCCCGTTGCCACTAACGCTTGCGGATCGTCGGGGAAAAGCACGTCGCCCGCCACCTGTTCGCGAACGAATTTCGCGTACGGTTTGTCCGAATTGAACGCGCGAATCAGGTAGTCGCGGTACGGCCACGCATTAGGGCGAAAGCGGTCCTGGTCTTGCCCGTGCGAGTCGGCGTAGTGTGCGACATCGAGCCAGTGTCGCGCCCAGCGTTCGCCGTATCGCGGCGACGCCAGCAACTGATCGACGAGCTTTTCGTAGGCATCTTTCGACGTATCATTGGCAAACGCATCGAATTCCTCCGGGGTCGGTGGCAAGCCCGTTAGGTCGATACTCACTCGCCGCGCGAGAATCCGACGTTCCGCCTCCGGCGACGGTTTTAGCTTATTTATCAGCAATTTCTGCAACACGAAGGCATCGAGCGGCGTACGCACCCACGCTTTCCACTCCGCCGGCACCGCCGGTACCGCCGGCCGCACAACGGGCTGAAAACTCCAATCGTCCGCCTTCGCCAACGGCAGCCACAACCCAATCAGCATCAGAATGACCAACGAGAAATGTCGCATCGCGATCCTCCAGAACTCGGCAGACCCACGATCCTAATCGCAACGAAGGGGGAAGTCAAACGAGTCAGCCAGGAAAAGCCGATTGTGACTTTTACGAATGGTTATCGGGAGTTTCACCCCAACCGTCTGTCATCGCAGATTCAACCAACGCAGTTTTCACCTTAACGATCATCTCTCGGTTGTGAGAGTACGGAATTTCTTTCCGATGTTGCAGTCGCCCAACAATGATCCCTGGGTGAACTTGGACTCGGTTTGCAAACTGATTGATTTTACTCTTCGAATACAATGGACGAACACGGAGTATGAACTTCTCGATTTCGCGTGTAGTCAACAGATAATTTTCCGCCCACAGGTCGGCTCTTTTTTCATGTTCGGGTTTGTCATCGGTCGGAACGGCACCCTCTCCAACAAGGTTTTCATCGATCGATCCTTCATCGCCGTGGAGGATATGCGCGCACTCGTGTGCGAGCGTGAGCCAAAAAGCGTCGATTCGGTCGAATCGCATCGATAAGGCCACTACCGGTTGCGTTTCCTTCTCCAACCAAAACGCCGCACCATCGAGATGCGATCCAGGCAGACGTTCCACGACCACAAACCGTACGCCAAGGTCAGCCAAAGCGCTGGGCAAATGACGGATATTCGCCTCGTGTGCAATAAACTTGTGTATTTCTGAAAGACCCTTGGCGAACGTATCCTTGTTGAATTTGGCGACGCTCATCGCCTCTGCAAGTTGTCGTGCTCGCCAAGCCCACGCTGTCTGAATGGGACTGTATATTCCGTATGTGGTGGATTTCATGGCACTCAGCGGGAATGAAAGATTTCCCTCTCTCACTTTGCAGCGGAAGAAACGATCCAGACTAGCTTCCAGTTCGTCGACGTTGGCTGACTCGGGAATCCATTGGCGTGCCATCATGTCTTTAATCGGTGCCAGTTCGTATAAGCGGCTCCGCAACGACACTTCGCCCGTACGTCCCTCATCCTTTTGGCGATATCGGAACAGCCGGTAACTGGACTCAAGATTGAGCCAGAGTTCGGCAGTAGTACCGAAGGCCTCCGCAAGGCCACATGCCGTTTCCGGTGTCACAGCTTTGCGGCCCGATAGCAACTCGTTGACCATTTGCACGGGACGACCCAAAATCGCAGCCAAGTCTCGCTGCGTCCACCCTCGAGCCTCAATTTCTTCCTTGATGAAATCGCCGGGGGAGAAAACTTCAGCCGGAATGCGTTCAGTCATGTTGTCCCCCTAGCTAGTGGTAATCGACTATCTCTATCACAACAACAATATTTTTAGGATCACTCTTCTCGATCATCACGATCAGTCTCCATTGTTTGTTGAGACGGAGTGAGTGTTGGCCAACTCGATTCCCTTGCAATTTCTCAAAATTGAGCGACCTCAGCGCGCACAGGTCTCGCTCGTCCAATGCGGCACGGATCAGCTGCATGACCTTGCGATATCCTCGTATCGCTTCTGCTGCATAACCGCCGTCATAATCCGGATCAATTTCCAAGCGGTCGAGCTTTGGGTCCGCGAATCTCACCTGCATCGCAAACCTCCGGTGGACAACTCCACAACAGCATCTTAACTCGCAAAACGGATTTTGTCAACTAATCAATTCACCTTTAGGGTGAATGTCATTTTTATACGAATTATTGAAATTGAAATCGTATGAATCGTCGCAAAAAGTCAACACTTTAACCTTTGGCCCACACAATTCCGAAAAGTCAATAAACTTACGACGATATGACGTAAGTCGGAATTGTGCGACGTGCACGGACGTACCCAAAAGTGTCGCGAAATGACATAGAAGTGCGCGCAAATGACATAGAAAAGGCGCGTCCGGTCGATTTTTGGTCACTTTCGGTCGGGAAAAGGACGGTACTTACGGCGAACACCAATCGAAGAGCCGCCGTCATAACCCACAACTATCGATCGAGTTACGGCAAAAAAACCCGAGACGGATCAGCGATTTGCGATCAAAAAGCGGCGTTTTGAGACGAAAAAACACCCCAAAAACATGGTTTTGGAGTGTTTGCAATTGTGACTTACGTCGATTCAAAGTGGCGATTTTACCCCAGCGCGTCCGAGAGGCTGGCGCAGGTGGTGCGGAGTTCTTCGAGGGTGGCGAGGCGGCCGGCGGGGGTGTTGGCGGCTTCGAGCTTGCGGACGAAAGCGGTGCCGACGATCACGCCATCGACGAGGTCGCGCAGATCGCGCACGTGCTCGGGTTTGCTGACGCCGAATCCGACGCAGAGCGGCAGGTCGGTCAGCGTCCGCAAGCGGGCGACCATGTCCTTCACGGCCATGGGTAACTGGGTCCGCTCGCCGGTGATTCCCACAATACTCACGACGTAAACGAAGCCACGGCAGGCTTTCACGATCGTTTCCATCCGCTTCGGCGAGGTCGTTGGCGTCACGAGCAAAATGAAGCCGAAGTTCGCGTCAGCGGCCAGCTTCGCGAGTTCCTCGGCTTCTTCCACGGGCATGTCGGGCACCACCGCGCCGCTGATGCCCGCCGCTTGGGCCGTCGCGATGAACTTCTCCGCGCCGAGCTTATAAATCAGCGTGAACGACACCATCGCCACGATCGGTGTGTTCCAGCCGGGCTGCGAAGTCGTCGCTTTCAGCATCGCGAAAATGTCCGCGAGTTTGATCTTCGCATTCAAGGATCGTGTGTAAGACGCTTGTATGATGGGGCCATCGGCGATCGGATCCGAGAACGGGAAGCCGATCTCGATGAGCGACGCGCCGCTGGCGGCCATTGCCGTGAGTGCCTCTTGCGTGAACGCGAGGTCGGGGTCGCCCGCCGTCAGGAACGGCATGAACGCCTTCCGGTTCGTGGCTCGCAACGTCTGGAACAAAGTATCAATCGGATTCATCGCGCGACCTCACAGATATTTGATGCAGACCACACCAGCCACTACGAGGATCGCGCCGGCGATGCGGCCGGGCGTGATCGGCTGTTCTTTTAGGCCTAATAACGAGAAGTGATCGAGGAGCATTGCGCACACGAGTTGCCCGCCGACAACGAGCGCGATGAACGCCGCCGCACCGAGTTCGCGTGTCAGTGTCGCACCCGCCAGCACGATCAGCGTACCCAGCGGCCCGCCGATCCAGTTCCACCATTCGGTCTGGCGGATCGCCGCACCCGTGGGCGCAGGCGGCCGAATCGCAAGCATCAACAAGCTCGCCGTGAGGATCGTCCCGCAGATCGAAAAGAACGCGGCGTAGGCGGGGCTGTCGAGGTTTTGGCGGAAGCGCGCGTTCGCAGTCGCCTGGAGCGCAATGCAGGCCCCGGCGAGTGCCGCCAGCGAGGCGTAAACGGTTGGCATCATGGAGAATGTTGTACGCAAATCGGTCGCGCCACGCACGCGAATCGTACAATTCTCCGCATGACACCCCCACCGAATCGAACGTACTTTCGCGAACGCTCGACCGCCCCCGGCGAGCACGTTCCCGTGATGTTGCGCGAAGTCTTGGCCGCACTAAAACCGCAACCGGGGCAACAGCATATCGATTGCACGCTCGGTTTTGCAGGGCATTCGGCGGAAATCCTGAGTGCCGTCGGGCCAACGGGGCACCTATACGCCTTCGATTGGGATGCGGACAATCTGCCGAACGCGGAGCCGAAACTTGCGGCCATCGGGAACCCGTTCACGCTGCACCACAGTAACTTCGCCGGGGTGGCATCGTTTGGCATCGAACCCGTCGATGGGCTGCTCGCGGATCTCGGCATGTCCAGTATGCAAGTCGACGACTCTGAGCGCGGGTTCTCGTTTATGCGCGATGGCCCGCTCGATATGCGGATGGATCGTTCGCGTGGGAAAACAGCGGCGGACTTGCTGAACGCAATCGCACTCGACGAGTTAGCCACCGCGTTCGTCGAACTCGGCGACGTTCCTGCGGAGGAAGCGGAAAAGATCGCGTTTGCTATCGGCGCGGCACGCAGCAAGAAGCCACTGTCGCGCACGATGGAACTCCGCGACATCGTGCGCTATTCCGCGCCGGTGCGAAGCGTTAGCGGGCCGGGACTGCCGCCGGAGCGCAAGCAATTGATGATACCGATGACGCGTGTATTTCAGGCGGTGCGCATCTTGGTGAATCGCGAACTACCGAACTTGCAGCAACTCTTACGGGTGATTCCGGGGCTGCTAAAACCGGGCGGCGTCGCAGTGATCATCAGCTTCCACAGCGGCGAAGATCGCCTCGTGAAGGCAGCGTTTCGCGATGGTTTGCGTGCGGGAATCTACGACGCGATGGCCCCCGATGCGGAGCGCCCGATGGACGATGAAAAGTACGCCAATCCGCGTTCGCGTTCGGCGAAGTTGCGTTGGGCACGACGTGCGGTTACGGCTTCGTAGTCTGCTTCTGCAATTCCAGCAAACGGCGGTCGGTGGGGAAGGTGCGAAGTGCGTTGTCCAGCGTGCTGGCGGCGCGTTCGGGTTGCTTGAGGTTGCGGTAACCGATCGCGATGATATAGGCGGATTGCGGGTCGGGACCGATCTCGCGTTCGTAATCTTCGGCAGCGCGAATCGCATCGGCATTCGCTTTCAATTGCAAGTGGGCGGACGCACGAACGAGATGGATGGCAGGCGTACTCGGGCGTATCTTGGCAGCCTCGTTCGCGTGTCGAAGCGCATCGTTCGGTAGACCGCGACTCAGCGAGAGCGAGGCTTCCAAGATCGCAACCACCACCCGATGGCCACGCGGCAACGGCACCGTGCGTGCCGCGCTCAACTCGCTTTCGACCATCGCGAAATTTCCTTCGTTCGCGGCGGCCATCGCGGCCCGCACGGCGAGTAGTGCCTTCATCTGCGACTTCGTTCCTTCGGCATCGCTCGGGTACGCCACGAGCTGCGCGAGTTGATCGGACAACCGCAGGCCCATTCGCAAATCTTCGACATCGGTAATCAGCCAGCCCCCTTCAATGCGCGACACCCACCAACGGTACGGCACCGATCCCGTCGGCGTGTCGAGTCGCGTGCAGACGATCCCATCCGCACCGGAAATGGACGCGACTTTCAGCACCCGCATCTTTCCGGCGAGTGCTAACCCGCCGTTTTCGCCCAGATTTTTCAGGGCGTTCCGCACTTTCGGCGTCAGTGTCGTGAGGTCGCTCCGGTCGAGCGGTTCGCCGAGATCCGCGTTGGCAATCTCGGTCGTCATTCGATCGACATCGAAACACTCGGCCCAATCGCTGCCCTTTTTCTCGCGTTCGAGTTCGCCGAGTTTGGCAAACAGCGCCTCGAATTCCTCGCCGTTCGGCGCGCGACTGTTTTTGCGAAATGCCTCACGGGTAGCAGTATCGCGTTCAGCCGGTTCGCCCGTAGGCAACCGCGACGGCACCGTGCGAACATCGAAGAGGCGATCCGCAACAAACCAAAGCGCAACAAGGCCAACAAACGGCACGGCCACCAACGCGATAATGAAACGATTTCCCGAGCGCATGGAGTGCCTCAGATGCCCACGTTGTTAGCGCCCCAGTCGCAGTGAGTTTAATACGACGGCGAGGCTGCTGACGCTCATTGCGACGGCGGCCCAGACGGGGGCGAGGAAGCCGCCGCCGAACGGCACCAACACTCCGGCTGCGATTGGCACCGCGATGATGTTGTATGCGAACGCCAATATTAAATTTTGGCGGATCGTTCGCATGGTGGCACGGCTGCGTTCGCGGGCCACGACGACGAGCCGCAAGTCGGCGCGAACGAGCGTGATCGCGGCGGCGGCGATGGCGACATCGGTGCCGGTACCCATCGCGATGCCGACATCGGCGGCGGCGAGCGCGGGCGCGTCGTTGATGCCGTCGCCGACCATCGCGACCGTGCGGCCTGCGGCTTTCCAGCCGACGACTGCGGCGTGTTTGTCCGCGGGTAGCACGTCGGCCATCACTTCGGAAACACCTATATCCGCAGCGATTTTCTCCGCTGACAGCCGGGCGTCACCGGTGAGCATTGCGAGGTGCAGCCCGGCGGCTTGCAGTTCGGCCACTATCGCTTTCGCTTCGGGGCGAATCGTATCGCCGACCGCAATCGTGCCGAGAATTTTCCGATCGCGGGCCACGTAAAGCACCGTCTGCGCCTTGCGTATGACCGCATCGCCGACTGCGTTCACGAACGTGGAGTTGCCCACGGCAATGCTCGCACCAGCGATGTTCCCGCGAATGCCACGCCCCGGTTCGGCACGAACATCGGTGGCGTGCCGCATCGCCGCGCCACGCTTCTCCGCCGCGCGAACAATCGCTTGTCCGAGTGGGTGTTCGCTGCCGCGTTCGACCGCTGCCGCGAGTGCGAGCAGTTCGTTTTCGTCGGAAAATGGCGATGTCAGTGCGATCGATTCGACTTCGGGTTTGCCTTGCGTCAGCGTGCCGGTCTTGTCGAACAGGAACGCATCGACGGCGCTCAGCCGCTGGAGTGCGGCCGCGTCGCGGAACAAAATCCCACGCCGTGCGCTCGACCCGATGCCGACGATCACCGCCATCGGCGCGGCCAACCCGAGGGCGCACGGGCAAGCCACAATTAGCACCGAGACGGCACACACCACCGCCATCGTAAGCTGGCCTGCAAGCGTCCACGCGATAAACGACGCGACCGCGATGCCCACGACCGTCGGTACGAATATCGCGGAAACTTTGTCGACGAGCGTCTGGATTGGCATCCGGCTGCGTTGCGCTTCGCCGACGAGTCGAACGATGCGCGACAGTGCGGTGTCACCGCTCGACACTGTGACTTCAGCAACGATCGGGCCAGTGCCGTTCATCGTTCCCGCCCGCACTGGATCGCGTACGGTTTTCGATACGGGCAGCGGTTCCCCGGTCAGCATCGATTCGTCGGCGTCGGTCGAACCTTCGGTGATCGTGCCATCAATGGGGATGCGTTCGCCGGGGCGAATTCGCACGCGATCCCCCACGTGAATGAGATCGACGGGCAGTGTCAGTTCTTTGCCGTTGGGCAGAATCACCGTCGCGGTTTGCGGCGTCAGCCGCAGCAGTTGCCGCACCGCTTCGCCAGTTCGGTGCCGCGCACGCAGTTCCATCAGTTGGCCCAAAAGCACCAGCAACACAATGGCTACGGCGCTTTCCCAGTACGGTTCGACGCTGCCATCGTGCATGCGAAAACCATCGGGGAAGATCGGCAAAATCAGAAAATCGACGAGTGTAGCCACACTGAACGCGAGTGCCGCCACGAGGCCGAGGCCGATGAGCGTGAACATGTTCGGCGAACGATGCATGAGCGATTGCCACGCGCGCACGAACAACGGCCACCCGGCGATCACAATGGTCGGTATCGCCAAGATCGCTTGCAAAATCGTGAAGAACGTACTACCGAGCGCGTGGCGGACTGGCATATTCGGCAAGAGCATATCGGCCATCGCAAGGATCAACAGCGGGCCGCCGAATATTGTGCCGAATCGCAATCGCCAGGTGAAATCGCGTTGCTCGGGGTCCGGCGTGTCGTCGAGTGTGGCCGCGGTCGGTTCGAGTGCCATGCCGCATTTCGGGCAGGTGCCAGGGCCGATTTTCTCGACCTCAGGGTGCATCGGGCAGGTGTACTTCACATCCGTCACGGTATCCATCGCCTCGGTTTGCCCGCCGAGGTACTTCGCGGGATTGTGGATGAATTTGCGTTTGCACATCTCGGAGCAGAAGTGGTACGCGGTGCCACCGTGAACGTGCGACCCGCCCCCCGACAATCCGGGAACGACCGTCATGCCGCAGACCGGATCGCGAATCTGCGGTGACATTTCTAGCGAGATCGTCATCGTTTCATTTCCTTCGGGCCACGGGTCACCTCGTATTCTACCCATTCGCGTTACAAACGATTGCGGTTCGACATCGTTATCGTGTGTGAACCTCTTCCTCCCAATCGAT
>JAYSYI010000468.1:0-33034 GCA_043727665.1 Limnoglobus sp.
CAGCGTTACGAGTTTAAGGAAGCCGAGGATTTCGCGGAACTGGCGTTGAAGCGGAACCCGAAACTGGCGGAAGCGCTGCACCTCAAGTCCGATGTCGCGTTTCGTGGTGGCGATTTCCCCGTCGCAGAAAAGACGCTGCTAACGGCGAAAGCAATCAACCCGCGCGACACCGTGGCACTCGGCAAACTGGCGGGGTGTTACCTCGTGCAAAAGAAACTCGCGGAGTACGACGCGATCGTCAAACAGGTCGAAAGTTACGACGCAAAACCGGGTGTGTTTTACTACGAACTCGCGGAGTACCTCGACGACCGCAAACTGTACACGAAGGCGGGGGAGTTCTTCCGCAAGGCTACCGAACTGCGGCCAAAACTGTCGGGGCCGAGTACGTCGCTGGGAATGCTGCAACTGCGAATGGGGCAGGAAGCCGAGGGGCGGAAGATCCTCGATCAGGCGTTCAAAGCGGACCCCTTCAACGTCCGCGTTTCGAACATGCGGAAGGTGATGGACCACATCGATAAATACGCGGTCATCAAGACCGCGCATTACGATGTCAAATACGATGCGAAGACCGACAAAATTCTCGCCGCATTCGTTGCGGAGTATCTCGAAGAAATGCATACCGAGTTAAAAACGCAGTTCGAATACGAACCGACGGGCCGCATTCCGGTCGAGTTGTTTAGCCGCAAGGATATGTTCGCGGGCCGCACGATTGGGCTGCCGGATCTGCACACGATCGGGGCGTGTACGGGCCGCGTGATCGTGATGGCGTCGCCACATGCGGTGGGCGTGCCGAAGCCGTTCAACTGGGGCCGCGTCATGCGGCACGAACTCGTGCATATCTTCAACCTCACGCAGACGGACTTCCAGTGCCCGCACTGGCTGACCGAAGGCCTCGCCGTGCGAAACGAGAATATGGAACGCCCCTTTCCCTGGATGGAAACGCTGAAGGAGCGGTTCGACGACGGCACGCTGTTCAACCTCGATACGGTGCTGATGGGTTTCGTGCGGCCTCGCAATCCATCGGAGTGGGGCCTCGCGTACTGCCAAAGTCAGATCTACGTCGAATACGCAGTTAAGACGCACGGCGAAAAAGCGGTCGCGAAACTCCTCGATTCTTACCGCCACGGCCACGACACCGCGAAGGCGATACAGACCGCGTGCGGTGTGTCCAAAACCGAATTTGAAAAAGGCTATCGCACGTACGTCGAACAACTCCTCAAGCCGTACCGTAACGGTGCTGAGAAGAAAAAACCCGACGAGAAGCCGCTAACCTACGATGAGTTGATCGAAGCCCAACGGAAAAGCCCCGAGGACATCGAACTGATGGCGAAGCTGTCCGAGGTATCGTTCGTTCGCGGGAAACTCGCCGATGCGCGGAAATTTGCCGATGCGGTTCTCGAAAAGAAGAAGGGCCATCCGACGGCATCGGTCGTGAAAGCGCGGTTGCTAGCCCGCTCGGGCGACGACGACGCGGGCCGTGAGATTCTCGAAGTCGCGCTGAAGGCACAACCCGACGATTTGCGGTTACTCGCCACCGTGGGGCGATATTACATCGAAGCAAAAGAGTTCGACAAAGCGGCGGAGGTGCTCGAAAAACGCCGCAAGCTCGCCCCGCTCGACGAAGAGTTACTTCAACAGTTATCGCGATTATACATCGCTACAAAAAACGACGAGAAACTGATCGACGTGCTAAAAGTAATTGTCGCGCACGACCCCGACGAGTTCGATGCGCGAATCAAGTTGGCAAAGGCGAGCCTGACCATGAAGAAGTATGCCGATGCGGAGTTGTATGCCCGCGACGCGATCCAGATCGACGTGTTGAACGAAGACGCCCGTGCCGTGTACCTCGAAGCGTTGAAGGCCGCCGGAAAGGCCGACGAAGCCGCTAAGTTGGCGAAGCGATTCGCCGACTAAGATTCGGAAATGGCCGCGATGTTCAACCGGTGCTAGAATCTCTTACATCGAGAATATTGTCAATGACGCTCGAGCAATTACAGTCGCGGATTCGCGAACTCTACGGCGAGAAAGATGCGCGGCGTGGCGTCGAAGGTACGTTCATGTGGTTCATGGAAGAAGTTGGCGAACTGTCTGCGGCATTGCGGGGCGGCACCCACGAAGAACGCGTGCTCGAATTTGCCGACGTATTGGCGTGGCTGGCTACGCTCGCCAACAATGCGGGTGTCGTTCTCGATGAGGCCATCGCCCGCAAGTATGGCACCGGCTGCCCCGGTTGCCAACACACGCCGTGCGACTGCCCGACGATGGACAAGCCCTAATTTTCACCGGTTGACAGGGGATCTCATGCGGAATCTGCGGTTCGTTATCGCTCTCGTCTCGCTGGTTTTCCTGTCGTATCCCGTCGTCGCGCAATCGTACACGATCAAAGTGACCGCCGCGAAAGTCGGCCTGCCTGCCGGGCGTTTCACGTCCGAATCCGACGATGCCGGCCAGGGTTCGTACATCGCCAAGAGCAACATGTGGACGCCGGTTTACGTGCAACTCGAAGTGATGCGCGAAGAAAAACGCTCGCTCGCGATTGTCGTCGAAACCTCGGACCCCGACGACCTCGGAGCCGCGTATGCGGTGGCGTTGCAGAACCTGTCGGATCGGTTGCCAGGCACGAAAATCGAACCGACCGAGTTGAGCTACCTGCCGTACATTCGCACGAATGGCCGTAGCGAACTGACGGTGTCCGTTCGCGAAATCGGCAAGGGAAACCCCGCCGAATGGCGTCAAGTTTCCGAGCCGTTGCGTTCGAACTACATTCGTAGCCGCGACACGTCGCACTACGTCGTGCTGTCGCTCGGTACGAATCTCGCCGGTTTCACGCTGCCAAAGGAAGAAGTCGAAGACGCGAATCCGGGTACGACTCGCAAGGGACTACGCGGTGGTCGCATCGAGACGGCCGCGATTACCGATGTCGCGATGATGCCCGATCAGTGGTTCGGCTACGACTCCGCCGACCTCGTCGTGCTGACGACGGGCGCAGCGGACGTGAACAACTTCCTCACGCCACTGTTTACCTCGCCGACGCATCGCCACCGCCTCGAAGCATTATTGGAGTGGGTTCGTCGGGGCGGGCGGCTCGTCGTCAGCGTTGGCTCGAATGTGGCCATCGTCAAGGAATACCCGCTGTTGCAAGAGTTGTTGCCCGTTGAAATCCGTCGCGATAATCCCTCGGAGCCGGTGAAGGAACTGACGCTCGAATGGGCGCTTCCTGGCACGAACAAACGGTTGTTGCCGTTGGTGACGAAGCAGGGGACGACGTTCCCCGTGTGCAACTTCACGCCGAAACCCGACCGGGGTTTCCGCCAGATGATCCCGCCATCCGACGACGAAACGGGAACCAAACGCGCAATGGTGCAAGGCGCGTATGGTATGGGCCGCGTCACACTCGTCGGCTTCGACCTCGACCGTTCGCCGTTCGCCGATTACGCGGGCCGTGCCGACTTTTGGGATCTGTTATTGCGTGAAGCCGGTTCGCCGCGAGCCTCACTCGGTAACGGCATCAAGACCAACGCGAATTACAACAACCGCTACGATTCGGAAGATGAATTCGCGAATCGCCTACGGTCGCACATCGACACGTTCGCAGGTGTGCCAGTCATTTCGTTCGGCTGGGTGGCACTGTTTATCGTGCTGTATACGCTGCTGATCGGGCCGATCGAATACTTCATTCTGAAGAAGGTGTTCAAACGCCTGGAACTGACGTGGATCACGTTTCCGATCATCGTGCTAACGGTAAGCACAATCGCGTACTTCACCGCGTATGCCTTGAAAGGCAGCGATTTGAAGGTGAACAAGATCGACCTCATCGACATCGATACTAGCACGAATCGCGTCTATGGCCGGACGTGGTTCACGATCTTCAGCCCGCGCCGCGAAGATTACCGCATCGGCATCGAGCCGAGCGATGGCTGGGTGAACAAGGCCAGCGAACAACCGGGAGCCGGTGCCCTGATCGACTGGGTCGGCGGGACGCGTTCGGGGAAATCGAGTTTCTTCCGCCGTTCGTATTACTACCAGATCGATACGCCGGGAAGCACCAACCGCGTGCCGTTCGGCGATGGCATCGTCGATGTGCCGATCCAGGTTTGGTCGACTAAGGCGTTCGCCGCCGACTGGTCTGCACCAATCGAGAAAGCCAATCCGCTGATCGTCTCGGACCTCATTCACCCGCCGTCGGATAAAACCACCATCTCCGGGTCGTTCGTCGCGAATCTGCCATTCAAGGAAATCCGCGATGTGTACCTGATCTACGCGGGCAAGGCGTACAAGTACGACAACCCGATCACGCCGGGCACGAAGGTCAACGTCGTACTCATCGGCAAGGACGATCCCGATTGGTTGACCGCGATTGATGTCGTCGCCGGCGTGAGTACACTCGCCACTAAGAAGGCGAACACGCCTGGCACCGTCACGGGGAATCCGCAACTCTTCCGTGTGATGTTTCACGATGAAATCCAGAAAACCAACGATGGCGTGTCACCCGAAAACGCGACGCTACGGCGGATCGATCAATCGTGGCGGCTATCGGATCAGCACCGCGACGAACTCATCCTCGTCGGCAAACTCGCACCGACCCGCGAAGCCTCTGCCGAGGCGATGTTCACCGAAACGAACTCGTCTTCGCCGACGAAACTCTGGTTGAAAGATCTGCCTGGCAAGGCCAACGCGCGACTCCCGCAACAAGGCACGCTGCAACAAGAAACCTACGTTCGAGCCTACATCCCGATCCGGCCAAACACCCGCAAATAACTAACTATTCCTCGTTGAGAACGACATGATCGAGACACGCGACCTGACGAAAAAGTATGGCGACCTTTTCGCCCTCGACCGCCTGACGCTGAAGCTCGACAAGGGCGATGTCTTCGGTTTCATCGGGCCGAACGGCGCGGGGAAAACGACAACGATGCGAATCCTCGCTACGCTGCTGAACCCCAGTTGGGGCGAAGCCAGCGTGTGCGGATATTCGATCTACACCGGCTCGAAAGACATCCGGCGTGCCATCGGCTACATGCCGGATTTCTTCGGCGTCTACGACGATATGAAGGTGATCGAGTACCTCGAATTCTTCGCGGCGGCGTACCGCATCAAAGGCCCTGAACGACGCAAGAAGTGCGATCAGGTGCTCGACCTCGTCGACCTCGGCTACAAGCGCGACGCACTCGTCACGAGCCTTTCACGGGGAATGACGCAACGCCTCGGGTTGGCGCGTGTATTGCTCCACGAACCGCAGGTTCTGCTTTTGGATGAACCCGCCAGCGGCCTCGACCCGCGTGCGCGTATCGAGATGCGCGAATTGATCAAAGAGCTTCGCGGCATGAACAAAACGATCATGGTGTCGTCGCACATTCTGCCCGAACTCGCGGACATCTGTAATAAAATCGGCATCATCGAACGCGGTAAGTTGCTCTTCAACGACGATGTCAACTCTGCAATCCGGCAAGTTCGCCAGAAGCACATCTACAACGTCTCGGTCGGCAAAGAACAGAACGAGCTCGCCGCGAAGAAGATTCAAACGTACGCCGAAATTGAGGCCGTCGAACTGACTGGCGAGGGCAATACGATCAAAGTGACGCTGAAAGACGCACACGACGACGGCTGTTTCCTCCCCGAGCGACTCATCGCCGAGGGGTTCAAACTGCGTGCCTTCCAGGAAGAAGAAATCAACCTCGAAGACGTCTTCATGCGGATCACGAAAGGCATCACGAACTAACATGGCAGGGCGCATCAACTGCAACAGTTGCGGGGGGAAGGTCGTCGTACCGGATGGGCACTCGCGTGCCAAAATCCGCTGCAACCATTGCGGTTACTACGCCGAAGTGCCGCTCGATCAGCGTTCGACATTGGATGAAGACGGCGCACCTGTGGCACCCGCCGAAGTGGCCATCGCAACAACCGAAACTTCGACCAAGAAAAAGAAGAAGGTCAAACGGGCGGCCGATCCGCGCGACAATCGACCGCAGTTCGACGACGAAGAGCCGACTGGGCCGTACCTGCTCGAAGGCACGCAAGATGAGGACGACGACAAGCCATATGCCGTGCCCGGCGACGGCACGAAACTGTGCCCCGATTGCCGCGTGAAACTGCCGCTCGACGCGAAGCAGTGCGTTCATTGTGGCATCGATCTCTTTACGAAAAAGAAGCCGAAGAAATCGTACGAGCCGATCGAGAAAGAATGGGAGCCACGCTTCCCCTTACTCCTACGTTTGAAGGTCATCGCCGCGTTGCAACTCGTGAACGTGCTCGTGGCACTTTATCTGAATAGCGGCACGCATTCGCCGTTCTTTGCGTTCGTGTCGCTACTCATTCAAGGGGGAATGCAGGCGTTCCTCGTCGGCACGTTTCAGATGATCGGCGTCAAACGAACCGCCGAGGGGCAGGTCACAATCACAAAGACCTGGCGGATCGCGTTCCTCCGGCTCAATAGCGCGCCAGTGGCTTGGAAGAAGAGCCACGGTATGGGTATCATCCCGACGTACAATCCGGGTTTGCTCGAGTGGTTCACGCTCGTTTACCTACTGCTACTCTTCCTCATCCCCGGCATTCTGTTTTACTGGTTCATCATCCGCCCCGAACGCTTCGAAGTCGTGCTTTGCGACATGTACGGCAGCACCGACGCCATCCTGTTTCGCACCACGAATCGCGACGAAGCCGACGACGTCTGTAACGTCATCAGCAACTGCTCGGGCTTGATGTACAAAACGGTGGTTTGAGTCGTTCGATGAACTAACCACTCACAACTCTTAACTACTCATCGCTGAGCGACCTGGAGAGCATCTTCCTCGAAGACTTGCTGCTGGGCTTCACGCTATACGTCGCGGAACTTTTCTCGTAGATCCACGCGGCGAAACGAGTTCCGAATTCGCATCGCCCACTCGAAAACCAAAAGTCAAAAGGTATTAACTGATTTGACGTAAGTCGGAATTCGCGACGCGTACGAACGTACGCAAAAGTGTCTCGAAATGACATAGAAAAGGCGCGCCGTGACATAGAAAAGGCGCGTCAGGTCGATATTTGGTCGCTTTTTGTCGCGTTTAGGTCTCTAATTGAGACGAGTTGCGACACGATGACAATCGACACAAACCACGACAGGACTTCAGGATAAGGCAAAAGACCCCGAAACGTATCGGCGATAACCGATCAAAATAGGGGCTTATTGAGACGAAAAAACACGAAAAACACGGTTCTAGAACTTTTGCAATTTGGACTTACGTCGATTCTGAGAGGCGATATTTGCGACTTTTCAACAAATGGATCACCGTGGCAGCGGCTCTTTCACAGTTGCAATTCGCCGCCGAAGAAATCGCTTTTCATTCCCGTTACGGTCATGAGCATTTGCCGTTTGACGTAAGGTATTTTCGGCAACAGCGGCAACGCAATATCTCGCCCCCACGCCAGAATCGGCCAATCGGACTGAAAGAACGGCGAGAGCGCGAACGTCAGCAACGCATAATATCGCAAGTACGCCCGCTGCTTGTGCCGGAACGCGGTGAATGCCGCGTGGGGCGTTCGCGCTTCGCATAAACACACGGAGAATCGATACGCATCGACGAGAGCGAGGTTCATTCCTTGGCCGAGGTGCGGACTCATGCCGTGTGCGGCATCACCCAGAAACAGCGTCGTGCGGTCGAACCAGCGCGGCATCCAAACGTGCCGGTACGACGTGTAATGCAACTGCTGCATGTCCGTGATGAATTCGAGTACCGGCTCCGATTCGGGTGCAAACGAGAGGATTTCTTGCTTCAACGCCTTCAGGCCGCGTTTCTGCAACGCCGGGTAATCGCGTTCGGGTAGACCCCAGTACATCGTGCAAAGGCCGTCGCCCATCGGCATCAGGCCGAACAATTGCCGGTTCCCGCGCACGACTTGCAACAACCGCCCCGGCACCTTCAGCGGCGCGATAAACCAGAGCGTGCCATGCGCGTATTTCCAGGTATGGGCACGCATCCCGCAGGCTTCCCGCATCCGCGATCGCGAACCGTCGGCGACGAGCAAGAAGTCGAACGGGCCATGACGGCGCTGGCACGAATCGCGAATCCAAACGCCCCGCGCATCGATCTCGCGCGCCTCTGAAACGCAACCCGTGGCAATCTGAACGCCGTGTTTCCCCAGTTCGGCATGAAGTGCGGAAAACAGCATCCCGCGATGCACGCCATAGGCGCAGCATTCGGGGCCGTAGTCGGCATATCGCGTTCGAATGAGCGTGGAGCCGGAGAGTTGCCGCGCGTACAGTTCTTCGAGTGGGGCCGCATGTTGTAAGACGTGCTCGCGGAGGCCAAGGTGCTGGAGAATCGTCTGCCCGGACTTCTGCAAAAGGATACCCGCACCCGCCGCACCGAGAACGGAAGCCTGCTCGACGATGGTGACATCGTGGCCATCGCGAGCCAGAAACAACGCCGAAGCCGCCCCTGCGACACCACAACCGACGATCCCGATACGATATTTGTGGGACATCGGTTGCACTTTGGGGCACGGGTACCAATCGCGGCGGGTTTGGTCGGCAGGAAAGTGAGTCCAGCCATTACCCACCCACACATCCGTGGACTCATTCCCGAATTTCGGAACCAACGTAACCCACCAACGACTTACGTCCGATTTTGAACGATTCGATTCACGCCAGAACCACTTTTCCGCGGTTGTTTTTCGGCAAAACGTCAACCTCGTTTCAAACCCAAATATCGACTCCGCTGTCGAGGTTTTCTTGGGGCGGAGTAAATTCGTTCGTGGACATAATCATCGTATGCTTTCTTACGTTTGGTTTTGACACTTTCAACCATGTTTGCACGTCCACTCGCGTTCGGCACTTTCCACATCGCGGCTTTGATCGATTTGTCATTCTCGAAGGATATGGCCGCCGTGCTGCGTAGCCGTTCCACGATAGACATTTCCGTTACCCTACGTTACATTACGTGCTCGTGAAGGCAGAGATTACCCACCGATCCTACGATACCGAGGACGAAGCACACCGATGCCTGTCATTGAACTCGTCACTTCGATTCATGCCCCGATTGAACGCGTGTTCGATTTGGCTCGCAGTATCGACTTGCACATGCAATCGACATCACGTACCGGCGAACGTGCAGTGGCTGGCGTCACTTCGGGTTTGATCGGCCTCAACGAAGAAGTCACTTGGACAGCAAGGCATTTCGGCGTTTGGCAGTCACTCACGGTTCGCATCACAGCTTTCGAACGCCCAACGCACTTCACCGACGTGATGCTGCGCGGTGCCTTTCGCAGCATGGATCACCATCATGATTTCGAGCGGGCTGGCAGTGGCACCATAATTATGCGCGATCGGTTCCGCTTCCAGTCGCCGCTCGGAATTCTCGGTCACCTCGTCGATTTTCTCGTCCTCACACGCCACATGAAATCGCTTTTGATCGAGCGGAACCGAGTCATCAAAACGATTGCCGAATCTGATGACTGGGAGAAATATTTGCCACACGGCTCTCAACAAACACTTTGAATCGTTTAACCCTTTCTAGTGCCAGGCGGGAGCGTAACCGTAGTTTGAGTGTGTGACGGATGCCATCCCGATGCTCTCAATCATCGAGAACAGCTTGTGACGAACTTTCCCAAATCGGCGACGGGGCGGATACTCACCGTCAACGGCGGTTCTTCTAGCATCAAGTTCGCACTGTTTGAACTGGGTGAACGACCACGCCGCATTCACAGTGGAACCGTCGATCGAGCAAACACCGATTGGATCGATTCGCTCGATTTGAGCGGATTAGTGGCAGTGGGGCATCGAATCGTTCATGGTGGGCCGACGCATTTCGACCCGCAATGGGTGACGCCCGCACTGCTAGCGGACTTGCGTCTGGCCATGCCGCTCGACCCAAATCATTTGCCTGCCGAGATCGAATTAATCGAGACGATCGCACAACGGTTACCCGGCGTGCGACAGGTCGTTTGCTTCGACACCGCGTTTCACCGCGACTTGCCGAACGTTGCCAAGTTGCTGCCGATTCCACGCCAGTATGCTGATGCGGGACTTCGCCGGTATGGCTTCCACGGGCTTTCGTACACGTATCTTTTATGCGAACTTGAACGCCTCGCCGGGCGTGTGATTGCCAACGGCCGCGTCGTGTTCGCGCACCTCGGCTCTGGGGCAAGCATGGCCGCGGTGCGTGGCGGAAAGTGCATCGACACGACGATGGGCTTCACCCCGGCGGGCGGGCTGATGATGGGAACGCGGACCGGCGACATCGACCCCGGCGTGCTCGTCTACCTCACTCGCACGGAAGGGCTAACCGCGGATCAAATCGATGACTTGGTCAATCGCAGATCGGGTTTACTCGGCGTCTCGGGAAAGAGTGCGGACATGCGCGATCTACTTGCGAAGCAGGCGACCGACCCACACGCCGCAGAAGCGGTCGAGCTGTTTTGCTACCAGGCCCGCAAGTGCATCGGCGCGTATGCGGCGGCACTCGGGGGGCTGGATGCGATTGTGTTCTCCGGTGGCGTTGGCGAACATTCGCCGGAAGTCCGCGAGCGAATTTGCGATGGTCTCGCATTCCTCGGCGTGAAACTCGACACGGTGGCCAACACGGCGAACGCGACGGTGATTTCCAACTCCCGCGTGACCGTGCGCGTGATCCCGACCGACGAAGAAATCATCATCGCGTGTGCGGTGCGCGATCTTGTGACCCCACGAACGACGAACACGAAAGCACACACACCATGACAGCCGTCAGCGACGATCTTTTGCACAAGATGGACGCCTACTGGCGTGCGGCCAATTACCTGTCAGTCGGGCAAATCTACTTGCTCGATAATCCGCTGCTGAAAGTGCCTCTGACTCGCGCGCACATCAAGCCACGATTGCTCGGCCACTGGGGCACGACGCCGGGGCTGAACCTGCTGTACGTTCACCTAAATCGAGTGATTCGCGAACAAAACCTCGAGATGCTATACATCGCGGGGCCGGGGCACGGCGGGCCAGGGATCGTTGCGAACGTCTATCTCGAAGGCACGTACAGCGAGGTGTACCCGAAGATTTCTCGCGATGAATCGGGCATCAAAAAATTGTTCAAGCAATTCAGTTTCCCAGGTGGGATCGGTAGCCATTGCACCCCAGAAACGCCTGGCTCGATCCACGAAGGCGGCGAACTTGGCTACTCGTTATCGCACGCTTTCGGCGCGGCTTTCGATAACCCGAATCTCATCGTCGCCTGCGTCGTCGGCGATGGCGAAGCCGAGACCGGCCCGCTGGCAACGGCGTGGCATTCGAACAAATTCCTCGACCCCGTTCGCGATGGGGCCGTGCTGCCGATCTTGCACCTCAACGGTTTCAAGATCGCCAACCCGACGATATTATCGCGCATCCCGCACGACGAACTCCGCAAGTTATTCGAAGGCTACGGCTACACGCCGTACTTCGTCGAAGGCGACGATCCCGCAACCGTCCACAAGTTACTCGCCACCACGCTCGATACGGTGATCTCTGAAATACAAATGATGAAAGATGAAGGCAAAAGGATGAAAGATTCATCCTTCATCCCTCATCCTTCATCCTTTCCAACATGGCCGATGATTATCCTGCGAACGCCGAAGGGCTGGACGTGTCCGCAGGAAATCGACGGCAAGACGGTGGTCGGTTCGTGGCGGAGCCATCAGGTGCCGATGTCGGATATGAGTTCCGAGGAACATATTCGCGTTCTCGAAACGTGGATGAAAAGCTATCGTCCCGAAGAATTATTCGACGCACATGGCGAGTTGCGGCCCGAGTTGGCGGCACTCGCGCCAACGGGTACCCTGCGAATGGGTGCGAACCCACACGCAAACGGCGGGCAGTTGCTACGCGATTTAGTCATGCCGAACTATCGCGATTACGCGGTAGCCGTAGCTTCGCCAGGTGCGATTGATGCCGAATCGACGCGCGTTCAAGGGAAGTTTCTACGCGACGTGATGAAACTCAACGCCGAAGCGAAAAACTTCCGCGTGTTCAGCCCCGACGAGTTGGCGTCGAACCGCTGGCAAGACGTTCTCGACGCAACCGGCCGATGCTTCGTCGGCGAGATCGACCCCAATGACGGCACCCGCGAATCGCACGATGGCCGCGCGATGGAAGTGCTCTCTGAGCATCAGTGCCAAGGCTGGTTCGAAGGCTATCTGCTGACGGGCCGGCACGGCTTCTTTTCTTGTTATGAAGCGTTTATTCACATCGTTGGCTCGATGTTCAACCAACATGCCAAGTGGCTGAAAATTTGCCGCGAGGTGCCGTGGCGCAAACCGATCGCGAGCCTGAACTACCTGCTGAGTTCGCACGTGTGGCGGCAAGACCATAACGGTTTCAGCCATCAAGACCCCGGCTTCCTCGACCTCGTGTTGAACAAGAAAGCCGAGATCGTGCGGGTGTATCTGCCGCCCGACGCGAACACACTTCTGAGTGTCACCGACCATTGCCTGCGTAGCCGTGGATATGTCAACGTGGTCGTGGCGGGGAAGCAGTCCGCGCCGCAGTGGCTGGACATTCCCGCCGCAATCGCGCATTGCGACGCGGGCATCGGCATCTGGCACTGGGCCTCGAACGATGGTGGGGCCGAACCCGATGTCGTGATCGCGTGCAGCGGCGACGTGCCGACACTCGAAGCGTTGGCGGGAGTGGCAATTCTGCGCGAGCATCTACCCAACCTGAAAGTGCGCTTCGTGAACGTCGTCGACCTGATGAAACTGCAACCCGAAAGCGAACACCCGCACGGCCTGAGCGACACCGCGTTCGATGCGCTGTTCACGACGAACAAACCAATTATTTTCGCGTTCCACGGTTACCCCTCGCTCATTCACCGATTGGCATACCGACGTACGAACCACAAGAACTTGCACGTTCGCGGCTACAAGGAAGAAGGCACGACGACGACGCCATTCGACATGTGCGTGCTGAATCAGATCGATCGTTTTAACATCGTGCGCGACGTGATGAAGCGAGTACCGGGCCTTGCTGCTACGTCGAGCGATACCGCGCAATTCATCGAAGCGAAGTTGGCCGAACACCGCAGTTACATCGTCGAACACGGCATCGACATGCCCGAAATCCTCAACTGGAAGTGGCCGTGCATACCCGCTAATTAAGGTGTTTCCCGTTCGCCTTGACCACTCGCGCGAGTACGTTTATTATCCCGTTCCGCACGTGGATGGTGCGGAATCTTCTGTGCGTGCCCAGGATGGGAAGCGATGGCGGCCTTCCGCACGTGGTCGATACGATTGCTCATTCTCACAGTGCTTGCCGGGATCGGCTATGGCATCTGGTGGATGCAGTCGTACGTCAGTCCCGATGCGGTGCGTACGGCATTACTCAGCACGTTCTCCGAGCAGTTTCCCGATGCCGAAGTCCACGTGGCTTCGGCACATATTCGCGTGTTCGGCGGGATTTCGATTCGCGATCTCACACTCACCAAACGCGGTGAAACCGAGCCATTCTTCGTCGCGCCTACTAGCATCATCTACCACGATAAAGAGCAAATCAATCGTGGGCGGTTGGTCATTCGCAAGATCGATCTCGACGCACCGACATTCCGCATCGAACGCGGTACCGACGGCAAATGGGCGTTCGATGGCTTGCTAAAACCCGGTAGCGCATTGTCGCCATTACCGACGTTTGTCGTCACGAAGGCGACGATCGTCATCGTGGATCGTTCGCCCAACCCCCTGCCCCGCATTACGCTTAGCGATGCCAATTTCACGATCGTCAACGATCCGGCGCCGGTGTTCCTGAACATCAAGGCGAACGGCTTTGCGTCGGTAGGGGACAACCCGCTGGGCAAGTGTACGCTGATGGCGCGAATCAACCGCAGCACGGGGCAGATTTCGCTACGCATAGAAGTGCCCGAGCTTACGATCGGCCCATCGCTGATTGCCTTCATCGCAAGATGGGTACCCGAAGCCGCCACATACGAACAAGCCGTGACGGGGAAAGCCGCGATCAAGGCGGAACTCAGTGCCGAGCCGAACGGCCCGCTGGTGTACGATGTGCGTTTGCAACTGAAAGACGGCCGGTTTCAGGATGCACTGTTGCCGAGCGCACTTGAGAAAATCGAGACGACGATTCACGCCAAAGATGGCGTCGTCATCGTCGAAAAAGCGACGGGGCAACTCGGGAATGCCACGCTCGAACTGAGCCTGGAAACCAAGTCGCTTTCGAGCACGCCGATGGCTACGATCCCGCCATCGACGCCCGGTGTGGTGCCCGCACAACTCGCATCGAACGTTCGCCGTGGCGCGGGAACGCCGGTCGCCATGTGGGATCGCATCGAAGATAAACTCGTGCGAATCGAGGTCGCGCTCCGCGACCTCGTCGTCGATGATGCGCTATTCGAGCGACTGCCTTCCGAGGCAGCGACTTTGCGAACGAAATTTCAGCCAACCGGCATCGTGTCGCTCGGTTACAAATTCCAGCGGCTCAAGCTAAACGCCTGGCAACGCGACTTCGAAGTTCGCCCGGTCAAGATGGGACTCGCCTACGAGAAGTTTCGCTACCCGCTGACTGAAGTTGCGGGGTTGATCAAAAAAACAACGACGAACGCCGGCTCCGACGAAACGAAAATCGACCTCGCGGGCACCGGTAGCGGCCAGCGAATCGAAGTGAAAGGGACGGTATCGGGCGATGGGCCAGACCCGTTCATTTCGCTGAAGATTAGCGGGAACAATATCCCCGTCAACGAGCAACTCTTCGCGGCATTGCCGAGCGAGAAGTACGCGAAAGCGTTGCGGAAACTGCGTGCATCAGGTCGCGGGGATTTCGTCGCTGAGGTTCGCCAACTTGCAAACGTGAACAAGCTCGAAAACGTCATTCGCATTCAAGTCTACGACGGCGGACTCGACTACACGCTATTCCCGTACCCGATCGAAAAAGCGAGCGGCAAGATCGCGGTGTATGTGACCTCGACCGACCTCGAACGCCCGATTCAGTCCGGTGGCACGCGGACCGCGCTTCCCGATACGGACCACATCGAACTCCGCGAATTCACCGGTCGCCACGCCGGCGGAAACATCTGGCTGAAAGGCGACATAGACCCAATTCCGGGAAGCCTCGACCGTAGACTCGCGTTCTCGATCTGGGGGCGTAACTGCCCGATCGACGATCACTTGCGAGCGGCGCTGACTGCGATTAAGCTCGATAATGTCTGGCGGACTTTTTCGCCACGCGGCCAACTGACGTTTGCGGTTGACGTCGATATCATTGACCGCGTTGCGGTTGCGGGGAGCCCGACGCGGCCGCCACTCGGCCCCGTGTTACCGCCGAGTGTGCCGATGTCATACGGCCAATTAATGAGGCGAGATCGATCCGCAACCGAAACGCCGGCGGTGCCGTTCAATCCGGCAACCGACCTGAAACTCGCATTCCATTTCGAGGGGCCGAGCGTCACGCCGGACTTCTTCCCCATCGCGATTGATCGGCTAGCCGGGCGATTGAAGTACGATGGCTCGCAAGTGAAGCTCGAGCATTTCAGCGGGATGCACGGCGACGCAAAACTGAAGCTGAACGCTGCCGACGTGCGGTTTTACGATGGCGGGCAAGTCTGGGCGAACATCGGGAAATTGGAGATCGCGCCACTGATTATGGACGACGAGATTTTGAACGCACTGCCTTACGGGTTACGTCGTGGCGTCAAGGAAATGAACCTCTGCGGCCCCGCCGAACTTATGCTGAACCACCTCGTTGTGCTGACGGCAAAGGACGGTTCGCCGAGCGAGGAACCGCGTGCGTTACCGAAACTGCCGCCGACGACGATGCGAAATGCGTCGCCCATCGCACGCGGTCAGGCACCGGGTTCGTTTAGTCAAACGGTCGAACCGGCGGACCCCGATGTCTTCTGGAACGGCGAGTTGCGCCTGATGGGGGCATCGTTCGATATCGGCGTGCCGTGCGAACAAGCGGCAGGGAAACTCGCGATCAGCGGACGTTACCACGGCACTTACCTCGGCAAAGTTGCGGGCAATTTGTGGCTCGATCGCGCGCTGATCGCGCAACACCCCGTGACGGCGGTGAAGGTGACATTCGATGCCGACCCGCAAACGATGAACCCTAGCAAGCCCGGGGAACTCCTGCACGTCGCGTTCAAATTCACCGACCTTACTGGGTCGTTGTTTCGCGGCACTGTGGGCGGCACGGGTCGGGTTGTGCTGTCGGACCCGGTTCGTTATAGGCTCGCACTGACAGCCACCGACGTTCGCCTTGAGGACATCGCCCAGCACCACAACCTCGGTAACGGCGTGAAGCTCGAAGGCGCGGCACAAGGGAACATCCTGATCGAAACGGTGCCCGACCCGCGGACCGGCGCGATGTCGATCGAAGGCTACGGCAAGGCCGATGTGGACCGCGGCCACATCCTGAATTTGCCCGTGCTGATGCCGTTGTTGAAGACACTGAAATTGCAGGCACCCGACAAAACGGCTTTCGAGGAAGCCCATGCGACGTTTTCGATTCGCGGCGATCGCATCCGCGTGGAACATCTCGACTTACTCGGTTCCGCCATCAGCCTCGGAGGTTCCGGGGAAATCGACATGGCAGGCGATTACGTGAAGTTCGACTTTTACACGATATTATCGCAGACATTACAGCGCTGGCTGACCACGCCGTTCGGCGATGTAACGGCCGCTGTCAGCGAGAAATTGTTTAAGATCGAGGTCGTGCGGAAAGACGGCGAACTGAAATACGAACCGCGGATCGTCCCGTTCGTGACGGCCCCGTTCCGGGCGATTGCGGACCGGATGAAAATACGAAAGTAAACGGGAGAACCATCGTGTTCCTGCTCGGCGGCATCTTGCATCGAATGATCTTCTGGGAACTCCTGAGAGTCTTCGCGCTTACGCTCACCGGCCTGACCGGGTTGTTCCTCATTGGCCTCGTCATCCAGCAAGCGAGCCAGCTCGGGCTTTCGATCGGGCAGACGCTCGCGATCATTCCGCTATTGATTCCGTACACGCTGCCATACACGATTCCCACGACGACGCTGTTCGCATCGTGCGTCGTTTACGGGCGGATCGCGCACGACAACGAAGCGGTCGCGATGAAAGCCGCCGGTGTGAATCTGTATTCGATTCTCCGCCCCGCCGCGCTGCTCGGGTTACTCATGAGTCTCGTCACGTTCGGCCTTTCCTACACCGTAATTCCCAACTCGAACGCGACGCTGCAACAGCAGATTCTGAAGGATCCCGAAGAGATTCTCTACGGTATGCTGAAACGCGAACGCACCTTCCGCGCGAACAACTTCCCGTATGTCATCCACGTCAAGGATGTGCAGGGACGGCGACTGATCGATGTGATCTTCAAGCGAAAGAAGATGGAAAAGGACAACGTTGGCAAAGACATTTGGCTCGGTGTGTACGACTACGTGATTCGCGCTAGAGAGGCGCGATTGCGGGTGGTGATGCCGACGCCGGATAAGCCGAATGAGCCGACGATGCTGTTTATCGATCCGGATCGCTGGGTCGGTGCGGACGGTACGATGTCGATCGAAACGGGGAGTTCGCGGCCTGTCGGCGTGCCATTGCCAGACGTGTTCTCGCCGAAGGATGTGAAGGATCGGCCTATGAATTTGCGGTGGGACGAACTACCACCGAAGGCGCACGAATTCGAACTCGAATACCTGAAGGCCGTCAGCCAGCAAATCGCAACGGCAAAGATCATTGCAACGACGACAGACCTGGTTATGAAGGAACGAAACGAGAAGCACGCGGTCGGATTGCAGTATTTGGCCGAGCACTGGATGCGGCAAATTCGCAACACGCAAAACGAGTATTACATGCGGCCCGCGCTGGCACTGAGTTGCCTCGTGTTCGCGCTCATCGGCTGCCCCGTTGGCATCTGGGCGAACCGTGCGGATTACCTGAGTTCGTTTGTCATCTGCTTCCTGCCAACGGTGTTTGCCTACTACCCGATTTTGCTCGCCGGCTCGAACATGGCCCGCGATGGCAAAGTCCCGATGCCCGTCGGCATCTTCGCCGCTGACGCGATCGTCGCCATACTTGCCGGCCTGCTGACGATCCGATTGGTTAAGCGCTAAACGATTTCCATCGCAGAAGTCGCGAGACTTCTGACACGCGATGTTCAATCGGTTATGCTGTCTGTACACGCTTACAACTCCCTGCTTGGTTGCGTATGTACCGACTGCTGTTTCCCATCGTGCTGTTGGCAACGATCCCTGCCTCGGCTGCACCGCCGGATTTCGACAGCAACGTTGCGCTGCTCATCATCAAGCAATGTATCGAGTGCCATGGCCCGACCGAACCGAAGGGCGGCCTCGATCTGACGACGAAGAAAACCGTCGTAGGACTCGACGAGGAATCGGTGGTCGTACCCGGCAAACTCGCGATGAGTCGCCTTTGGGAACGGGTGAGTATCAACGAGATGCCACCGAAACATCCGCTGAACGCGGCCGAGAAAGCGATTTTCAAAAGCTGGATCGAGAGCGGTGCCAACTGGGGCCGCGACCCGATCGATCCGCTCGCGCTTTCGACGAGCGAACGCGGTGGCCGCGACTGGTGGGCACTGCAACCACTTCAGCCTTACACGGTGCCTGCGGGCAGTCATCCCGTCGATCATTTCGTAGCCATTGCACGTACGGCCAAGGGGCTGTCCGCATCTGCACCTGCTGACCCGCGTATGCTCGTTCGTCGTTTGTACTTCGACCTCGTCGGCTTACCACCATCGCCGGAAACGATCGAAGCGTTTGCGAATAAGCCTGCCGATGAAGCCTATTTCGCACTCGTCGACAAACTACTTGCGTCGCCGCAATACGGCGAACGCTGGGCGCGGCACTGGCTCGATCTCGTGCGCTACGGCGAAAGTGATGGCTTCGAGCGGAACGCGCCGCGACCGAATGCGTGGCACTACCGCGACTTCGTGATTGCCGCGTTCAACGCCGATATGCCGTTCGATCAGTTCGCGAAATGGCAGATCGCCGGGGATATTTTGCAACCAGACCAACCGGCGGCGATCAAAGCTACCGGCTTACTGGTGGCCGGCATTCATAACACCGTGCTCGGCTCGAATGCCATCTCGAATGCGACCGCACGGCAAGATGAAATCGAAGATATTCTCTCCGCCGTCGGGCAGACGTTCCTCGGCCTCACGGTTCAATGTGCGCGGTGTCACGATCATAAATTCGATGCGATCACACAGGTCGATTATTATCGTTTCGCAGCTGCGCTCGGTGGTGTGAACCATGGCGAACGGCCTGCAAAAAAAGCCGAACCGACGTTGGTCTACGCGATTTCGCCGAAGCCCGCACCGCCGACGCACGTGCTTTCCCGAGGCAACGTGGAGAAGCCGAAAGCGGTGGTCAGTGCGGGTGGCGTGGGGAGCATTCCGGGTGTCGCAAATTTCACTTTGCCACACGATGCACCCGAAGGATTGCGACGCCAAAAGCTCGCGGAATGGATCGCGCGACCCGATAACCCGGCATTCACACGCACGATCGTCAACCGGCTTTGGCACCATCACTTCGGCACGGGCGTCGTCGATTCGCCGAGCGATCTCGGCTTCAACGGAGGGCGGCCATCGCACCCCGAATTGCTCGACTGGCTCGCGGCGGAACTCGTGCGCCAGAAGTTTCATTTGAAGCCACTCCACCGGTTAATGGTAACCTCGGCAGCGTACCGTCAGTCGTCGGCGAAGGTGGCCACCGCGTTCGCGAAAGACGCGGACAATCGGCTGTTATGGCGGATGTCCCCGCGGCGGCTCGAAGGCGAAGCGATACGCGACGCGATGCTCGTTGTGGCCGGGAAAATGAACCCGAAAGCGGGTGGGCCGGGTTACCACGATGTCCGCACTTACGGCGATAGCGGCACCCTTTATTACGAGCCAATCGACCCCATCGGCGACGAGTTTCAACGCCGAACGATCTACCGTTTCTCGCCCCGTGGCGAACGCAGTGCGCTACTGGAAACGTTCGATTGCCCCGATCCGTCTGCACTGACACCCCGCCGTCAAACGACGACGACGCCACTCCAGGCGCTCGCGCTTTGGAACGACAGTTTCGTGCTGCGCACGTCGCAGTCATTCGCCGAGCGAATCGGTGTAGAGGGAAAGGGAACTCCCTCACAGATCGATCGTGCTTATCGACTGTCACTGGGCCGTCAGCCGCGCGATGACGAGCGAAAACATGCCGCTGCCGTCGTGGATAAACACGGGTTGGCGGCGTTGTGTCGCGTACTGTTTAACTGCAACGAATTCGTGGTGATGGAATGAACGAACCCAACCGTCGCGATTGTTTTTCCTGGTCCGCACGCGGACTCGGTGTGGCCGCGTTCGCAAATTTACTTTCCCGCGATGCCTGCGGCGCGACGCCAAAGCCGCACTTTGCCGCGAAGGCGAAACGGGTCGTTCACATCTCACTGATCGGCGGGCTAAGCCACCTCGATTCGTTCGACTACAAGCCGACGCTGAAGAAGTTTCACGGAAAACCGCTGCCATCGAAGGAGATTCCCGACATTTTCTTCGGGCAAGTCGGGTTGCTACGGCAACCGGACTGGGCGTTCAAGCCGCGTGGGAAGTCGGGGCTGATGATCTCCGATCTGTTCCCGTACATCGCGGAAATGGCCGACGAACTGACGATCATTCGTTCGATGACGGCAGACTCGGCGAACCACACGCCGGCGTTGTACATCGAAAATAGCGGGTTCCAATTCAGCGGGTTTCCGTCGGCGGGTAGCTGGGTGAGTTACGGCCTCGGCAGCGAAACCGAGGAGTTGCCCGCGTACGTGATCTTGCCCGATCCGCGTGGGCTGCCGAACGGCGGGTCGTCGATCTGGTCGAGCGGGTTCCTGCCGGCGGAGCATCAGGGCGTGCTGTTCCAGACGGGTGCGACACCGGTTCGCGACTTGTTCCCGGCGGTCAAACGCTCGGTCGCGGCGGAGGCCGATAGCCTCGAATTGCTTCGCACGATGAACGCACACCATCAGCAGCGCTCCGGCGATGAAGGGCTGTTGGCCGCACGGATTCGTAGTTACGAGCTTGCAGCAAAGATGCAATTATCCGTGCCATCGCTCGTCGACTTGAGCCAAGAGACGGTGGCGACGCAATCAGTGTACGGCCTTGATCGACCGCAGACCGCGCCGTTTGGCCGCAACTGCTTGCTCGCGCGGCGACTGCTCGAACGCGGCGTGCGGTTCGTACAACTGTTCTCCGGTGGGCCGATTGCGGGCAATCCGCGACTGAGTTGGGACGCGCACGAGAATGTGAAAGACAATCACACGATCGAAGCCGGCAAGATCGATCAACCCGTGGCGGGCTTACTCCGCGACTTGAAACAGCGCGATATGCTGAAAGATACACTCGTGCTGTTCACGACTGAATTTGGCCGCACACCGTTTGCACAATCGGGGCCGGAGATCGTCGGGCCTGGCCGCGACCACAACAAATATGGCTTCTCCGTGTGGCTCGCCGGCGCGGGTTTGAAAGCGGGAAGCGTCTACGGGGCTACCGACGAGATCGGCTGGAAGGCCGCCGAACACCCCGTGGCGTGGCACGATTTCCACGCCACGATTTTGCACTTACTCGGCCTCGATCACGAAAAACTAAACTTCTACCACAACGGAATCCGCCGCCGCCTCACGAACGTCCACGGCGAAGTCGTTCACGGAATGCTCGCATAACCGTTTCACATCACAGGCTTAAATACCAGCCCATCGTGGCTCATGTCGTAATCGACCATGACGGTCATACCATCGCGGATGTCGCCTTTTAGCAGCGACTTGCCGAGTGCGGTTTCAAGTTCTTTTTGCAGAACGCGCTTCAGTGGCCGCGCACCGTAGGCGGGGTCGTAACCGAGCTTCACGAGATACGATTTCGCCTCGTCGGAGATCGTCAGAACGATCTTGCGATCGCGGAGCCGTTCGCGGAGATGTTCGAGTTGAATGTCGATAATCTTCGCGAGGTTTGCTTCGGTCAGCGTGTGGAAAACGATGATGTCGTCGATGCGGTTGAGGAACTCGGGGCGGAACGCTTTGCGGAGTTCGTCGAGCACCGCTTGCTTCATACGGTCGTAAATTTCGCCGATGTGCGTGCCCTTAAATTGTAAGATTTTCTGGCTGCCGACGTTCGACGTCATGATGATGATCGTGTTTTTGAAATTGACCGTCCGCCCTTGACTGTCGGTGAGACGGCCATCGTCGAGAACTTGCAACAGCACGTTGAAAACGTCGGGGTGGGCCTTCTCAATTTCGTCGAAAAGGATCACGCAGTACGCTCGTCGGCGTACCGCTTCGGTGAGTTGCCCGCCTTCGTCGTGGCCGATGTATCCGGGCGGCGCGCCGAGCAATCGCGATACGGTGTGGCGTTCCTGATACTCGCTCATGTCGATGCGGATCATCGCGCGATCGTCGTCGAAAAGGAAGGCCGCGAGGGCACGGGCGAGTTCGGTTTTGCCGACGCCGGTGGGGCCGAGGAAAATGAAACTGCCGATGGGGCGGTTCGGATCGTTCAGCCCGGATCGCGCCCGAACGACCGCTTCGCTGATTGCGGTCACGGCTTCTTCTTGCCCCACGACGCGGCGATGCAATTCGTCCTCGAGGTGCAAGAGTTTCTCGGTTTCGCCTTCCATCAACTTCGTCACAGGAACGCCAGTCCAACGGCTGACGACGGCGGCGATGTCGGCTTCGCCGACTTCTTCTTTGATCAGGCGGTTCGTCGATTTCTGCTGGGAAAGCCGTTCTTCTTCGAGCTTGAGTTGCTTTTCGAGGTCGGGAAGCGTGCCGAACTTCAATTCGGCCGCCTTGCTGTAATCGGACTCGCGCTCGTAGCGTTCGAGCAGTTGCTTGGCGGACTCGATCTGCGTTCGCAACGACTTCAAACCCTCGACGGCTTTCTTCTCGCTCTGCCACTGTGCGGAGAATGCATCGGACTGCGTCTTGAGGTTCGCGAGTTCCTTTTCGAGTTTCGCGAGCCGATCTTGCGAGCCGGTGTCATTCTCTTTCTTGAGCGCTTCGCGTTCGATTTCGAGTTGGCGAACGCGACGGGAAATCTCGTCCAGTTCGGTGGGTAACGAGTCGATCTCGGTGCGAATCTTAGCGGCGGCTTCGTCCATCAGGTCGATCGCTTTATCGGGCAAGAAGCGGTCCGCGATGTATCGGTTCGATAGCACCGCCGCCGCGACGAGTGCCGCATCCTTGATGCGGACACCGTGGTGCGCCTGATAGCGATCCTTCAAGCCACGCAAGATCGAAATCGTATCTTCGACCGACGGTTGATCGACAAACACCGGCTGAAATCGCCGTTCCAGTGCCGCGTCTTTCTCGATGTGCGTGCGATATTCGTCGAGCGTCGTCGCCCCGATGCAGTGCAACTCGCCGCGTGCGAGCATCGGCTTCAGAATGTTCCCGGCATCCATCGCGCCTTCGGCCTTCCCCGC
This sequence comes from Limnoglobus sp., assembly GCA_043727665.1. GTDB lineage: Bacteria > Planctomycetota > Planctomycetia > Gemmatales > Gemmataceae > Limnoglobus. The sequence goes on from JAYSYI010000468.1 coordinate 23,361, forward strand.
ACCGACGACGGTATGCAGTTCGTCGATGAACAGAATCATCTCGCCTTCGGAATCGGTGACTTCCTTCAGCACCGCTTTCAGGCGTTCCTCGAACTCGCCGCGATACTTCGCACCGGCGATGAGCGCCCCCATATCGAGCGAGCAAATCCGCTTGTTCTTCAGCCCTTCGGGCACGTCGCCACGGTAAATCCGCAGTGCCAAGCCTTCGACAATGGCGGTTTTGCCGACGCCGGGTTCGCCAATCAGCACGGGGTTATTTTTCGTTCGCCGACTGAGCACTTGAATGACGCGGCGAATTTCTTCGTCGCGGCCAATCACCGGGTCGAGCTTGCCTTTCGCGGCCATCTGCGTGAGATCGCGGCCATATTTTTCGAGTGCCTGATATGTCTCTTCGGGATTCTGCGTCGTGACTCTCTGACTGCCACGAACTTCCTTTAACACGGTTTCGAGCCTCTTCTTCGTGAGGCCCGCTTCCCGCAATATCATTCCCGATGCGCCTTTTTCGTCGACCATTGCCAACAGCAAGTGTTCGACCGAAACGTACTCGTCTTTCAGGCGTTTCGCTTCGTCCTCGGCATCGGCAATCAGCTTGTTGAACCGCCCGCTGCCGTACTGGTTTTCGGGTGTCCCCGATGCCGAAGTGACGCTCGGTAGTTTTTCGAGATCGCGATGGAGCTTGCCCGCAAGTAGATCCGGCGACACGCCCGCTTTGTTCAAAATTGCCGACGTCAGCCCGCGATCTTGCTCGATGAGTGCCAATAACAGGTGTTCGAGGTCAATCTGCTGATGGTTGAGCTTCGCGGCCGACTTTTGCGCATTCGCCAAGGCTTCACGAGCTTTTTCGGTGAAACGATTCGCGTCCATGGGCATAATTCTCAAATAGGTGGTGAAACTACCAACCTCATTTTAACGAGCAAGTCCGCGTGCCTTCTATTTTTCGATGACTTAAGTCAATTCTCCCTCAACGAAATCGAGCGATACGGAGTTCAAACAGTAGCGTTGTCCCGTCGGTCGCGGGCCATCGGGGAAGACGTGCCCGAGGTGGCTATCGCAACGGGCGCAGCGAATTTCGGTGCGAACCATACCGTGACTATCATCGACGATGCACGCGACGTGTTCGGTATCGAACGGGGCGAAGAAACTCGGCCAGCCGGTGCCCGATTCGAACTTGGCGTTCGAGCGAAACAACGGCAGATTGCACAACCGACAGTGGTAAACGCCCACTTCCTTCTGCTTGAGCAAACCGCCACAAAACGCAGGTTCGGTGCCTTGGTGCAACAGCACGCGACGTTCTTCGGGTGAAAGCCCCTTTGTCAATAGCGATAACTGTTCCGCACTGGGGCGAGTCAAATCGTGCCCACTCGACGAGGTATGTGTTGCGTTCATCATTTCTCCCATTGTCGTGTCGTGCGGTGAAACTACGGATAATTATAGGCAAAGGGTGATACCGCCCATCTCAATCACTCTCACTCGGTTTCTGCATGAACGACTACACACCGGCGATCCTCGGCGGCCCCACGACATTCGCCAACGGCCCACCACCGTGGCCACCCGAGCGCCCCGCCGTGCGCGACGCACTGTTAGCCGCGTACGCCGATGGTGGTTGGGGGCAGTATCACGGCCCGCGTGTGAATGACCTCGAAACCCGCTTGGCCGTACGATACGGCGTACCCCACGTCCTCACATGTGCCAGCGGCACGCTGGCCGTGGAAACGGCACTGCGTGCGGTTGGCGTTGGCCCTGGCGACGAAGTCATTATGGCGGCGTACGAGTATGAATCGAACTTCCTAAGCATCATCGCGATTGGCGCAAAACCGGTGCTCGTCGACATCTGCGAAACCAACGCGAACTTCGACCCCGCACAACTGGATGCCGCACGTTCGCCCGCAACGAAAGCCGTGCTCGTGTCGCACATTCACGGCGGATATGCACCGATTGATGAAATCGCAGTTTGGGCGAAAAACCAGCGAATCGCGGTGATCGAAGACGCCGCACAATCGCCCGCCGCGAACGATGCCGAGACACCAAAAGCGATTGTGGCAGACATCCGGACGCTGAGCTTCGGCGGTTCGAAAATCCTGACGGCGGGGCGTGGCGGCGCGTTGTTGTTTGCGAATGAAAAAGCGTTCCAGCGGGCGAAACTGTGGCTTAACCGCGGCGTGCAACAGTGGGCCGCACTTAGCGAGTTACAAGCCGCCGTTCTTCTGCCGCAATTCGAATCGCTGAATGCGGAAGTGACCACGCGATTGAGCGGAATGCAGGTTCTCGCAGCCGATGTGCCGGGGTTACGAATGTTGCCGGGCGATGGCCTGTACAAAATCGGTTTTGTATTCGATGCTGTCGTGTTTGGACTTACTCGCGATCGGTTCGTAAAGGCGATGCGGGCAGAAGGCGTGGCATTCGATGCCGGTTTTAAGGCGTTGCACCGGAATCGTGCGCCCTCGCGATTCCGTGCGATTGGCTCGCTGCCGTTTGCCAGTATCGCGCACAATTCCATCGTGATGTTGCATCATCCCGTCATGCTCGGCGGTCACGCAGCCGGGCTACAGGTTGCCCGTGCGATTGCGAAAACGTACCGTAACGCAGAGCGAATTCGTGCCGAATTCCCGCCACTTTCCTGATAGGGCCACCCGATGCCGCGCCTTCTGACTGGTTTCGTACTGTTCTTTCTGACAGCGATTTCGACACTCGCCGCCGACGCCCCCGCCGGTTCGTGGAAGCTCACACTTCGCTCGGAACGTCAGCCGATTTTGGTGCTGATTTCCTTCGCGCAAACCGATGGAAAATGGGTCGCTGATTACATCGATTCGACCGCGCAGTTCAACAAGGAACCGAAGTTCACCGATGTCAAAGTCGTCGATGACAACCTGAAATTCACCTTGCTGATCGAATCCATCGCGTTCAGTTTCGATGGCATCGTTGCGAAAGACGGCAAGAAAATTACCGGCTCATTGAGTCAGGGAACGGCGCTCGAACTCACCGAGTTGCGGCCGAGTACGTTGAAGAAAATCGATGGCTTCGAGTTGGTTCGCGAGACGCTGACACAGACCGACGAACCCCAAGCCGTATACGATGCGTCGTTGATCGTGCTGGCACAGGCGGCGGCCAAGAAATTGAAGCCCGACGAGGTTCGCGGCATGGTCGATCGCGTCATGAAGCTCTCGGCGAGCTACGGCCCACGCTGGGAACGCGCGACGACGCTGAAGTTCGCGGGACTGCTCGCCGATCAGGAGGGTTACGCCGAAATCGCTCTGGCACAAGCCCGAAAAGCCGAACGGATGCTAACTGACGACGATGAAGCGATCGCTCGTATGGATGTTCTCAACGTGTTGGCTCGTTCGCTCACGAAGTCGAACAAGGCCGACGAAGCGAAGCCATACTTGGCACAAATCGCCAAGCTCGAACTCCGCGATTATCAAGATTACGCGAAGAAAAACCCTTCGTACAAGATCGAAGAATTCAAAGGTCGCAAGGCCAAGAGCAACCGCGTCGTGCTCGTCGAACTCTTCTCGTCGGCGGAATTGCCCGCGTGTGCGGCGTTCGATCTCGCGCGCGATGGCGTGCTGCGGGCGTACAAACCGAGCGATGCGATCGCACTGACTTACCACATGAACATCAAGGATGCGAATGATCCACTCACAAACCCCGATACGGTTTTCCGCGTCAACTTTTACGCGGCCAAAGTGAAAACGGGCACGCTCGCGTTCGTCAACGGCAAGCCAGCCGTACGCATTACCGAAGAAACCACAGCGGAGTCTGCGAAGGATATCTACGCCGCACTTCGCGAGAAGATCGACGAAGATCTCGAAAAGCCAACCGCCGTCAAACTCACGCTGACCGTTGCGGCCGACCCGAAAGGCTTCGTGGCGAAGGCAGCGATTGCCGACCTCGAAAAACCGAGTGAGCAAATATTCCTTCGTTTCGCGGTGTTCGAAGATCGCGTACGCTATTACGGCGGCAACGGGATGCGGTACCATCAGCACATCGTTCGTTCATTGCCGGGCGGCAAAGGCTTCGCGCTGACGAAAGCGACCGCCGAGCATTCGGTGACGATCAACGCCACGGAAATTCGCGAGAAATTGACGAAGTACCTCGAAGATTTCAGCAAGGAAAGCGATTACCCGCGAGCGGATCGCCCGCTGGAATTGAAGAACCTGAAGCTCGTCGCATTCGTGCAAAACGATTCGACTGGCGAAGTGCTCGACGCGGTGCAAGTCGATCTGGAAGCGAAAAAAGAGTGAATCGAAACAGTAGGGGGATAGCGATGCGAATCCGATTGTGTGCATTATTGTTCGGACTCGGGATCATGCTCGTAATGGTCGGTTGGCCGCTGCCGCCGAATCAACTGGGGCCTCGTACGCCAATCGGGTTCGCCCCGCCGGAAACGATTCTGGATGGCTCGGCATACAGCGTTCGCATGCACCCGCACTATTCGGACTTCGATGGCGATGGAGTCGTCGACCAGTTGATCGGCGCGGACGATCGGTTGCTCATCATGCGGAATCGTGGCACGAATGCAAAGCCGGACTACGAACCGCCGACGTACTTCGACGCGGTCGAGTCGACGGCAAACCTGCCCCGCGGGTGAAGCCGCGCGGAATTTCGTCCTCAGTTTGGGGACTTCAACGGTGACGGCCGGATCGACATCATTACACGCTCCAACTGCTGCGACGTCAGCAATGTCTACGTCTTCCTGCGAAGAGCCGATGGCACTTTCGCACCCAGTATCACGGTCCCGTACTCTTCGACCGATACCGATAGGAGCATATTTAGCATGACGCGCAGCCACGCGCAGCCACATCTCCTGGACTGGAATCGTGATGGCCACACCAATCTGATTCTCGGTGACTGGTCCCTTCAGGTATCGGGGCCGTTGGTGGGCCAGTCGCAGATCGAAACCACGCGGTTCCCACTAACGGAAGTCCCGAATCGCAGGGCCTACGACATCCGGTTCATCGACTGGGACGGCGATGGCATTTTCGACATGCTTTTCGCCGGTGCGTATCTCAACCCGGAAAAGAAGCAATCGCTGTACGACATCTACTGGTGTCGGAATACATCCCGAGTAGGCGTGCCGAAGTTCGGGCCGCCCGTGCGCCTGTTGGAAGCTCCTTCGCAGTCCGATGGGTGGCGATACGACGGGTTCGCGGTTCGGAACCTTGGCCGAACGGGACTGCAAGAGTTGGTCGTCAGTGTCAGCAAAGACTGGGTTCGGAAACCGATAGTCGGTTGGACGAACAAAAGCCGACTCATGCTCCACCGGCGGAGTGCAGAATGAGAATCATCAGCCCCTCGCATGGTGTCACCATGGGCCACGTGAGCAATACTTTCGGGACCGAAGAAAACGACGATCCAACGTAGTCGAAGTTTCAAGACTTCGGAACGAATGAAGCCACCGCGGAGCCTACCCTGCGCGCTGAGAACGTGGGAATTACTTGTCGTCTTTGTTCACCTTCTCGGTGTCGCGTTTGACCGGTGGCGGGAACTTGCCGTCGATCAGTTCCTTCAAAATCGGTGTGACCACCTCGGCAGGGAGTGCCCACGTTTCGACGCGGCCCGCTCGGGCGATGTTGATGCCCAGAACTTTGCCGTCGAGATCGACGAGCGGCCCGCCGCAATCGCTCGGTTTGATGACCATGTCGTGCATGATAACCGATGGGAAACCCGTCCGCCGACCCGACAGCAAACTGCCCATCGCGTTCTGGAACGCCCCGCGATCGATGTCGGCCCGGCTGCCGAGTTTCACGTTAAATTCCTTTTCCACATCGTCGCGAAGCACCGTCATCTTGATCGTGTCGCCCGGTTTGTAATCGTCGAGCAGCTTTTTCATTTCCTCAAACTTTTTGACCTTCTTGCCCGCGATTTCGAGGATGATATCGCCCTTGGTCAGCTTTGCTCGGTAAGCCGAACCCTTCGGGTCGACTTCACCGATGACGACCTGTTCTTTCCCTTCGGTCGGTAGCCCCGCAATGATGCCGAGGAAGCCTTTGTTGCCGTTTTCGACGAACGATTCTTCGCGATAAAGTTTGCGAACGCCCGCGCTGATGATGCCGACGCCGACCGGTTCGGACTCGAAGCCGACGGCGGCAACCCAGTTACCAACAGCGGCGTCTTTGCCGGGTGCGAACGCCGCAATCGTAGCGATGTCCGTGGCGTCGATCTTGAGCAATGCGAGGTCCGAAGGCTCGTGATAGCCGACGTAAACGGCATCGTATTCGGAACCGTCGCGGAGGCGGATGCTGATCGGCCCCTTGAGTTCGCTACCCTTCGTAAGGATGAATCCCTTCTTGTCAACGATCGTACCAAGGATCGTGTCCTTGTTGTTGCAGCGAACGCGAACGGTCGCGTCAGTGGCCTTAGCGACGACATCGCCGAAAAGCTTGACGAGCGATTTCTTGCCTTGTTCGCTGGCATCTGCGGCGTAAGTGGGGCCGTTAACCGAGACGATGGCGATGGCTGCGGCAGGTATCCAGTGGCAAATCTTCATTGCGAACTCCCAGAAAAATGATGATGAAGGTGAGCGTTATTTCTTCTCGCGTTTACTTGAGCGCTTGCCGAGTTTGACTTTCACTTCGAGAATCTCGTCGCCGCGACTGATCTCGAGCGTTACGGTTTCGCCGGGCTTGCGGGCGGACATCATGCCATCGAGGTCTTCGGAGGTGTGAATCGGCTCGCTGTCGAACTTTAGCACAATGTCTCCGACCTTGACACCCGCTTTGTCCGAAGGGGAGTCTTCGGACACGCTATCCACTTTTGGCAAATTCTTGCCTTCGCGGTTCAAAATCACTCCGAGTACTGCATCGGATTGTTTGCCGATGACATCGCCGCGAACAAGTTGTTTCCATTCGTCTTGGAAGGCGTGCGTGGGCACGTGAAAGTTCTCTTCAAGGTACATGCCGATGCGGCTATGGATGCCTACGACCTTGCCATCGAGGTCGAAGAGCGGGCCGCCGGAGTCACCACCGACGAGCGTGCAATCGGATACGAGCGTCTTCTCTTTCGAATTCGCACGGACCATCTGGCCGAGTCGCACGGGGGCACGGCGATCGGGCTTCGGTCCGCCAGGGTGACCGAGCGAAACGACCCACTGGCCTTTCGAGAGCTTTGCCGAACTGCCGATCTCGACGAACGGCCATTTGCCTTCTTTCGCACCGGGCCACGTTGCGTTTTTGGGAACGGGGTCGGTGATTTTCACCATGCCGCTATCGACACGCGGGTTGCGGCCGAGAATCGTGCCATTCACGACAATGTCGCCGGGTAACACGATGCGAACGGTCTTCCCGAATTCGGAGCCACCGATCCCGACGGATCGAAACACAATCGGCTCGATAACGTGGGCCGCCGTGAGTACGAGGCCATCTTCGCTGACGATCACGCCGCTACCTGCCCCTGGTCCCAACAGCACCGCAACCGTCGCCGGCGTGACTTTGTCGACGACCGACTTCACGCTTTCTTGCAACAGTTTCAGTTCCTTGACGTCTTCCGGCGAAGTCGTTCGGACGGGATCCCAACCGGCTTTCTTGGCATCCGCGAACGACGGAGTCGCCAGAAATGGCAACGCAAATAACGTGAGTACGAACGATGAGCGTGCGAACATGCGTGACAAGCTCCAGTATGTGAAGGATCGGTGATCCCGCTAAATGAATAATAGCACCGGACATTCCTAATTGTTACAAAACACTAGAGATAGATTCGCCAGTTCCGAGCGCCGATGCAAGCGTAGAGCGCAAACTTCCGTAAAAAACGCTGCCTGTCGTGCAGGCGGTGAGAAGTCGATGAGTGAAGCGTGCGAAAGGACCAAACGATGCCGATACCTGCGTATCCAGTGATCTGTTACGGTGTCGGTTGTGGCCAAGCGGCACGCTACAAAGTGGCAGCCACCTGGAGCGATGGCCAGACTTGCGAACTAAAAACATACGCGATAGCTTGCGAATCGTGCATTGTCGCACTCTGGAACGACGCGAAGCGGCGGCGGTTGGGCTGCCGCCTGATTCCCGGCGAGACGCTCGAAGAGCCGTGCATTTACGAACTGGTGCGTGGAAATCGGGATCGCACACTCGTACGCCGCAACGATCTCGAAAATACCGCACACACGTGAATTACTCGGCCTGCGGTTCTATGGGCTTTTCTTCCGCGAATGCTTTGCCGACGGCTTCGAGGAGTCGTTCCATCGGGAACGGTTTTCGCAGGTAGTCGATGACGCCGAGATACTCTGCGTAGGCTTTGTGGCGGCTGCCTTCGTTCGCGGTAATCATGATAATCGGTGGGGCGTCGGGCTTGTCCTTGAAGTGTTCGAGAACGGGGTAGCCACCCATTCGCGGCATCATCATGTCGAGGATCATTAGGTCCGGACGCTGGTTGTAAACCGTCTGTTTCGCTTGATGGCCATCGTGCGCCAATATCACACGAAACCCCTGCTTTTCGAGCACCATTCGCAGCCCGTCGGCCAGTTCGCGATCGTCGTCCACGATCAAAATCGTCTTCCCGCTCTGCATCGTTACCCCTCCACAACCGGACTGTACCTGGCACTACTGTAACAACATCGCCAGACTGCAACAAGGATTCTGCGATGTGCGTGTAGTAATACTGATTCGACAAAATGCAAACTCTGGGTTAGAATGCTGTCACTGCCGGTTCGCGCATTGTTTCGCACAAGAGGCCATTCTTATTATGCGTCTGATCTACGCAACAATATTGGCGTTTGTCGGTGGCTCGGTCATCGCGGCCGAGCCGACGAACGAGCAGATCGAGTTCTTCGAAAAGAAAATCCGTCCGATCTTCGTCGATAACTGCATCAAATGCCACGGCGCAAAGAAACAAGAAGCAGGATTGCGCCTCGACAGTGCGGCCGGGCTGAAAAAAGGCACCGATACGGGGCCGGTGGTCGTTGCCGGCGATCCGGCCAAGAGCCTGCTGGTGAAGTCCGTGCGGCGCGAAGGCGAATACGCGATGCCGCCGAGCAAGGCGTTGCCACCGGAGGCGGTGGCGGCCCTGACCGAGTGGGTGAAGATCGGTGCCCCTTTCCCCGCTGACAGCGTGCAAATCGCCGATGCGGCCACGTTGGGCAAATCGCACTGGGCGTTTCAACCCGTTCGCGACCCCATTGTGCCGAAGTCCAAATTGCTACCGGATACTGCGAACCCGATCGATCAATTCCTCGCGGCGAAGTGGGAACAACACGGCCTCACGCCCTCCCCACCCACCGACGCGCGCACGCTAATTCGCCGGGTCAGCCTCGATTTGACCGGGCTGCCACCGACCGCCGATGAAGCCGATGCGTTCGCGAACGACAAGTCGCCGAGCGCGTACGAACGTCTGGTAGATCGCTTGCTGGCCTCGCCGCAATACGGCGAGCGCTGGGGCCGACACTGGCTCGATCTCGCACGGTATTCGGACACGAAAGGCTACGTTTTCACCGAAGACGTTAACTACCCGTACGCCTACACTTTCCGCGAATATGTGATTCGATCGCTCAACGAAGACAAGCCGTACGATACGTTTTTGAAGGAGCAACTCGCTGCGGATCGTATGAACCTCGGCGAAGACAAGCGACCGCTGGCGGCACTTGGTTTCCTTACCGTGGGCCGCCGCTTTAGCAATAACCCACACGATATTATCGACGACCGCATCGACCTCGTCACCCGCGGATTGATGGGCATTACCGTTGCTTGCGC
>JAYSYI010000469.1:0-11325 GCA_043727665.1 Limnoglobus sp.
TTCAGTGCCGTGATTTTCGCCGATTTCGCATCGGGGCCGGGTGCGCCATTCTTCAGCCAATCGTGAAGCAGTTGATATTCGCGGCTCGTATTCGTAAAAATTCGTCCGCCTTCGTGCGGTGTCTGTGCCGATGCCTTGCGGAGTAACAAACTCGCAGCGGGGTCTGCCGAATCGAGGCGTCGCGCATCGTATTCCCGAGTCAGCCAGCGATAATCTTGATCGGGTGCATATCCGCGAAGCGACAACCGGAAGCCGTTCTGCCCCGAGCCTTTGCCGTGGCAAGCACCCTGATTGCAGCCCGTTTTCGTCAGAAGCGGCACGATTTCATTCAGAAACGAAGTCGAATCGGCAGCTGTGGCGATACTGCCGAAAGTCAGTAGCATCGCGACAGCAAAATAGCGTGCGGCAATCATGTGTAACCGATTGGCAGAAAACGGATTCAGGCAGGTAATGCAACGATAGTCGAAAGTCGGCACGTAAGCAAGCGAAAGGGTAATAAGTTTCGCCACGAAAAATGGCTCACGCTTCTTTCTTCTTCGGTGCGGCTCGCTTCTTCGGTGCGAGTTTTGTCACGGCGGTTTCCTCTGCGACTTCGGCTTCGGGTTCCGCTTCTGGCACCTTGCCGCGCTTTTTCGGCGACTCCACGACTGCGGTTTCAACTGTTGAAACGACGCCACCGCCGACGTGCGGCGACCAGCCTTTTGCGATGTTCTCGGTAAGGAGTTCCGTCCAAAGCGAGTCGATCTGTTCGCGCGAATTCGAGACGCGAATATCGCGTTCGAGTGGCGTCTTGCGGTTCGGGCTGAAATCGCTGAAGTGGATGACGTAGGCGAGGAAATCGTCGGCTTCCGCTTGCTTGTTCGTTTCCCACATCACGAACTTGCGTACCATCGTCGCGCCTTTGAGTACCTTCGTGTAAACCTCGCGTTTCAGTGGCGAACTCGGCGTCAGGTTCAGCTGCCGGGCGTCGCGATCCACCAGTGGCACTTCGACGAGATCCGAGACTTGCTTGATGCGAATGTCGCTCACGTTAAACTGCTTGTCGTCGCGTTTGCGCACGAACTGCGGCGAGATGAGTGCGACCAACGGCAGCCGCCGCACGATCTTGTATTTCTTCTCGGCGGCATCCCAGTTGAGTGCCATCTTGTTCATCGGCGTGCCGCGTGTCGAATGCGAAATCATATCGAGCACGCTGATCTCGATGACAATCTCCGGCCGCACCATGTGGTACGCGACTTGGTCGTTGACTTCCACGTATTCGCTCGCCGTCACCGAGTCTTTGAGATCGCTGAGGAACGCTCGGCGATCTTGTTCGGTGAAGCCGCCGCCGACGTGCCCGAGCACGTGCAGGAAACCGTCTTGCCGCATCACCGCGAGTAGCAAATCGTGGATCATCCCGTGGCGATCGTCGACGCCTTCGGTGAAGCCGATCACCACGGCATCGAGCGTGTGCCGCGGCTTCACTTTGAACATGCCAGCACTATCGCTGCGGGCGATCAACCCCTCGGCCCCGCCGTTCACCCACGCCTTGAACTGCTTGGCAATGTCGCCGCCGTCTTTGATCCAGTGCGCCTCCGGCAACACGACGCGCGTGCAGCCTTTGAACAGCGTTTCGAGTTTGGCCCACGTGTCGCGAAAGACGGCCGTCGGTGGTGTCCCGTCGATTTCGATGATGTCGAACGGCGCGAAGTGCAAGTCGTCGAGTTCGGCTTTCGTTGCCGGTTGGCGGGCGACGCGGCTCACATCGTGGACGCGCCCGCGTTTGCCATCGGGCCGCGAAAAATAGAGTTCCCCCGCGAAGAGCGCCTTCTTAATACCCGCCGCTTTGAGTTTGTCCGATGCTTCTTTTTCGAGCGCCAGACCGGCGCGAACGGTGCCACCCGGATTGACGAGGATCGCCTCGCCGTCTTCGTACGCGAGCACGCTGAACTCGCCGTCGATTTTCATCGTCACATGATAGTCCGCCGACGACAACCGCTTCGGCAGATCGGCGGCTTCAAGCGGAATCATCCGCGACGCCGTGTGCCGTTTGTAGTCTTGCGTCCGCGTGAGGAGCGTCGGATCGACGAGCGCCGCCGGCGTACCAACCGAATACCCCGCGAGCTTGATTTCCAGTTTATCTTTGCGAACGAGACTCATAATATTTGACCCTCAGCGTAAGTTCAGCAAATCGACTTCACCCCAACGGGCAACGCCGTGAAGGATTTCAAAATTGCGTTTTCATATTCGTGTCATTCGTGTGTTTCGTGGTGAATTCCGGTCTTTGGAGATGCTTGTTCACACAACCGCGGCGGGTGGTTCGGGTGCTTTGAGTTCGATGTTCGACAGGTGCAACAACAGCAGATATTCGTTACCGCGCGTGCGGCCTTCGAGGAAGCCGCGATACGCTGTCGCCCCACGTCGCAAGATCAGTGGCAGGTTCGATTTCGGTCCCGCGCCTAACAGAAGCAGGCTTTGTTTCGCTTCGAGTTCCTTCGCGATGTCGAATAGGAAGTCGTACGTCAGGCCGTTAATGTGGACGAGTTGCAGTTTACTGACCATGACAAATTTGTTGAACACATCCTTCTTCGCCAGCAGTTTCCCGCTCCACAACAGCGGTTGATCCGGAGAGACGTTCGGTACGGGTAGCTTCTTCGGTCGGCGAAGTTTCTCGCTGCCATCGGGGTTGCGAACGACTTCGACTTGGTTGACACCGTACACGACTTGGCGCTCCGAGTTCACGTATACCCGCGAAGTTTCTCGCAAGTATCGCCCGACGCTTTCGAGGTCGATCTCGGGGTCTGTATCCGCAATCGCTTCCGCGACTTTTTCCGGCGTGCCGTACTTTTGCAGAAGGGCATCGTAATCGCGGTCGATCGTGCCTTTCAGAATCCTCGCAGAAGTCGCGACGCGATCTTCGACATCGATCCACCACATCCGCATCGGCACGCGAACGCTCTCGGCCACTACCGAAGCGTCGCGGCCTTTGCTATTGGAAATCGCAATTTGCGGCATAGCAACCTCGAATGAGACGCGTCGGATCGAATGGTAGTGGCTTTCTAACAAAATGCGCGCGAACTGGCGATGGGCTGCAATCTGTTCGTTTACGACGCGGTGATGCGTTCGCGAGAGAACGCGGGTTTTGCGGCTGACTCGGCTTTCAACTTTCGTTCGTCGAACAATCGCAAGATTGCGGGCAACAACACGAGTGCGGCGATCATGCAAAATGTGACGCCGAGAGTGAGTGCGAGGCCGAGGCTGGCCATGCCGCGGTGTCGTGCGAGGATGAGCGTGCCGAAACCGAGGATTGTCGTTAAGCCCGCAACGGCGATTCCGCGACCGGTGGCCGCGCCGAGGCGATAGAGTTTTCCGGGTGCTTTTTCCGCGTAATCGTGCAGAACGTGTACGCCGTTATCGACGCCAACGCCGACGATCAGCGGCAGTGCAATCAAGTTCGCGGGGTTGAGCGGGATGCCCGCGAAGCCCATGACGCCGAGTGTGGCCACGATGCCGATGACGAGCGGGAACAGCCCGCACAACAGCGGCCGTAACCCGCGCAGATCGAGCCACAACACGATGATGATCACGATAATCGCGAACAGCCCGGCCCGCTCGAAGCCATTTTTCATCTGCCGTAAACCTTCGAGCGTGCGATACGATTTCCCCGTCGCTTCGGGATCGACGGTCTTTGCGGCATCGGTGTAGCGTTCCAGTGCGGGGAAGTCCCAGAGCGATTCTTTCGCAAAGGCACGCACGAGATATTCGCCATCTTTGCCGATGTAGCGTTCGCGAAACTCTGCGGGCAAGTCGTGCGTCGCGATCGGCTTCGGCTGGCTGACTTCCTTCAACAACCGCAGATCGGCGAGCAAGTCGGCTTTCAAACGGCGGTCGAATTCTTTAATGCGAACGTCTGCCGTGGGCTGCGTTAATGCCGTGTGGATCGTGGCGGGGATCGCCGCCGGTTGCAATTGCGCGTAGCGGTCGAGCATCCGTTGCAGGCTACCTGGGTCGGTTGCTATCGGTTCGGGTAACATGCTCGGCAACCGCGACAATTTCGCTTGAATTGTAGCCAGTGTTACCAATTTTCGATCTTGATCCGACGGCACGAGCACGACGGCATCAACGACGCGACCGACGCCGGGAAGTGCCTCGTACTTCGCACGCAATTCGATCGCTTCTTCGCGGCTTTTCGCAATACTCAACGCATCCCACGTCGCACCGGCGGCGTGTTCGATCAGTTCGCGTTCCCAGTTCACCGAGTCCAGGCCATCGGCTTGCATGTTCAGCAAATTCGAATCGTAAGTGACCCGCCCCGCAAACCCCGCACACAGTATCGCGATGCCGATACCGATGCCCAACACCCAGCGTGGCCGCGACGACAAATACGGAAAGAACGGCCGCCCCGCCGCCGGGAACGCGAGGATGTTCGGGGCATCATTGGTGTGCAGTTTCGCGGAACGTCGTTCGAGCAAAACGATACACGCCGGTAGCAGGGTAATACACGCGAGCGCGCAGAACAGCACGCCGAAACCCGCGATCCAGCCGAGTTCCGCAACGGCTTTGAAGTCGGCCACCATCGTGGCAAAGAACGCCAGTGATGTCGTGGCCGCCGCCGTCACGATACTCGGCCCCGCATGGCGTGCGGTTTCCATTGCGGCATCGTGCGGGCTTCGACCCATGCGGCGTTCTTCGTCGTAGCGGGCCACCCAGAGTACGCCGTAATCGCCCATGCCGATAATCATCACCGCGAAGGTTGATGAAAGGATGTTCAAGTGGCCGACAGTCAGCGTCGCCCAACCGAGCGCCCATGCGGTGCCTGCCAACAGCGTGCCGACGGTGAGTAGCGGATAGCGGAACCCGCGATAGACCACGAAATACAGCAGCGCCACGCCGATTAGCGCGAGCCACGAGACGAATGTCGAGTCTTCATCGGATGCCACCATCTCATCGGTTTCGAGAACGGGCAAACCGGTGAGGCCGAACGTAAGGCCGGGGTGTTTTAGGCGAACATCGGCAAGAATCGCCCGTGCCGCTTCGCACGCCACCTTCGCAGGCGTGAACGACTCCAGGGCTTTTTTGGGGCGTGCTAACACGAGCGCGAGTGCGCCATCGTGCGTGAAAAAATACTGCGGTTCGGTGAGCGTGCGGCCTTCATCGCGACGCCCGCCCACTGCCCACGGGTTCTGATAATCGGCCGGGTTTTGCAACGAAACCGAAGCTTGTTGCAAAATCGCGGGGAGTTGCGCGAGCAGGTCGTTATCCGCTTTGGATAATACGCGGCCCGCTTGTTTGCCTTCGGCCGCCACCGTTGCCTGCGCGAGCAACGCTTGCAACGAAAGCGCCTGCCAACTGACATCCCCGAAGCGACCGAGGAGCGGGGACATGCCATCGAGGCGTTTGTCGATTGCGGCGAGGTCGTCTTGCGATAAATACAGCAACGAGCGCGGGTGAAGTGGCCGTAGATCGACTTTGTGAAAGACACGGTCGAACAAATCGGATCGCTTCTGAAGTTCGGCGGCGACAACGTCCGCTGCCGCCTGCATTCGTTTGCGATCCGTCCCCTTGACGACCACGATCATGTCGTCGTCATCGCCGAAGGCGTTCAGGTACTTCTGCCATTGCTTCTGGCATTCTTTTTCCGCACTCAGAAGGTCGTTGCGTTGCGTGTGATACTCGAGTTTGGCATACGAAAGCCAAATCGAACCCGCGATGGCCGCCGCCCCCAGCGCCAGCACCAAGCGTGGGGCACGCAGGACCATCGCCACCAAAGCAGCAACGACGAAAGCCATCCGACTGGGGGCGTCCATTGCCCGTGACATGCGACTCCTTCGCAGAGAATTCTCAGTTCGCACGCAAGTTAGGGCATTTTTCCAATCGCTGCAATCCCAAGCGAAGTCCCCCACCGACATTGCAACCGGCTGCCGTGCCGCGTACATACTCACTTAACTCATTACTTCTCTCAACCGCCTTACGGTACTCCCGGAGCGGACGAAATGATCGCAATCGACGATGCCTACGTAGATTCTGCGGCCCCAAACGCGGATGCGGCCAAGAATGGTCGCGGTTTGGTCGCCAAGAACAAGATGGCGAATTTGCACATTTCCGATGATGGCAATTTGATCTTCGGCGAATGCCAGGGCAGTGGCAAACTGCCGTACAAAATCTCGTGCGACTTCACCCGTGCCGACCAGCCGACGCACCGTTGCAGTTGCCCCAGCCGACAACTCCCGTGCAAACATTGTTTGGCACTAATGTACGCCTACGGCCAAAAGAAGCCGTTTACAGTGGCCGAAGTGCCGGCGGATCTTCAGGCGAAACGTGAGAAGTTGACGGCCCGCGTTGAGAAGAAAGCCGTCGAAGCGGAAATTCCGAAGGTCGTGAACCAGGCGGCGCTCGCCAAGAAAATCCAGGCGCAACTCTCGGGCATTGATGTTCTGGAAAAACTCACGCACGACCTGGTGCGGTTGGGCATCGGCAACATGAACGCGAAGTTGGCCGCCGATGTCGAGAAGCAGGCGAACCAACTCGGCGATGCGTACATTCCCGGTGGCCGATCTGCACTTCACCGCTACACGCAATTGTTCTCCGACGAGGATGGCAAGTTCACGGACCAAACGGGGGGCAAAGCCGAACGCATCCACACCGAGGCGCTCGATCAACTTTGTCGTCTCCACGCGATTATCAAGCAGGGCCGTGCGTACCTCACGAAGCGACTCGAAGACCCGGCGTTGCCCGTGCCCACCGATACCGCAATCGCCGCGTGGCTCGGCCATGCGTGGCAACTCGCGGAACTGAAAGCGGCCGGGTTGGTCGAAGCCAATTCCGAACTCGTGCAACTCGCGTTCAATTCCCACGACGATCGTGCCCGCCAGGAGTTCATCGATACGGGAATTTGGATGACGCTCGGCAACGGCCGCATCCGCGTTACGCAGACATTACGCCCTTACAAAGCCGCGAAGCACATCAAGAGCGAAGATAGTTTCTTTCAGGTGGCGTGCGTGAAAGATTTGTGCGTCTACCCCGGTGGCGTGAACCCACGGGTACGTTGGGACGCGATGCTGCCGCGGCCTGCCGAGCCGAAAGACCTCGCGGCGATTCGCGGCCATGGCCAAGCCGATTTTGCAGCGGCGATCAAGGAAGTCAAAGGATCGCTGAAGGGGGCGTTGGCGGACAAAACGCCGATCCTCGCGTTGAACTTCAAAACGATCGGGCGTGTCGATGGCACATTCGTGGCCGAAGATGCGAAGGGCGAGCGGTTGGTGCTCACCGATGTCGGTATGGCGGAAGAGCCAGCGAGTTGCCACCTGTTGCCGTTACTGCCCGACGCGGCACTGAGCGGGCAGACGCTGATCGCACGATTTCGCCAAGATCTCACCACGCGAAAATTGCAGATCAAACCGCTGAGCATTGTCACAACGAACGCGGTCGTTCGGCTAACGCTGTAACGCTTTCCCACACATATTCCTGCGACGGGGTTCGACCATGAGTATCGCCGTTCTGAATCAGGTTTACGACGAAGCCAGCCGACTGGCGGTGGCGGGCAGTGTGGTCGCGCAAGGCGACTTCCGGCTGAAGAAATTGCTCGCACCATTAGACGCCGCCGGGGCGAAGGCACCCGTATTCGCGAAAGTCGCGGATTGCGTGCGAGCCGTTGTCGAGGGGCCGGAGAACAAGTCGGCGGAAAGCCTGCTCGAACTCACGTCGATTGTGTCGGCCGTGCTTTATACACAAGGCGAAACGGGGCTGGCGGGCAACCTCGAACGCATCGAGACGACCGATCTCGGCGGCGCGATGGTGCAAACGAGCGCACGGCTACTCAAGCCGTTGCTCGAAGCGCTGACTAGCACCGGTTCCGGTCGCATCGAACTCGTAAAAGACGCCTTCGAACGCGGTGCGTTTAGCGACTTGCGATTGGTGAAGGCCGCACTCGCGGGGTTGGACGATCCGTATTCGGAGATTGCCGAGTTTTTAATGAAGAACGTACTGCCGACGTACGGCCAATCGATCTTGCAAGAACTGCGAAACAGCTACGATCCGAAAGGCAACAAGGGCCACCCGCGCCGCCTGAAACTGTTGCACAACGCCGACCCGGTCAGTACTCGCGAACTCGTCTTGCAGGCGCTCGATGTGGGTTCGAAAGAAGTCCGGGTGGCGGCGATCAGTTGCCTGCGGGCAAAGGAAGATCTTTCGTTCCTGATCGAACAGACTTCGGCGAAAGCGCAGGACGTTCGCGAGGCGGCTTATCAATCGCTTTCGACGCTCGACGAACCCGAAGCGGTCGCACTGTTCGCGAAAGCAATCACCGGCAAAGATCACCTGCACGCGATCCAGTCGATTGTGCAAGGCAAGAGCGAGAAACTGGCCACGTTGTTGATCGCTGAGGCGCGTAGCGGCGTGGCAGAACTGCCGACGCTGAAAGACAAGAAAATCATCTCGGAACGCGCGACCCGAGTCACGTATCTGCTCCGCGCTTTGCCCGATAAAGATCACGCGGCCACCGACGCGCTCGTGCTTGAGTTATTCAAAAATCGTGCCGAAATCGCGAAGGTAAAAGGCGAAAACTACTCGGGTTCGGATGTCGCCGAGGAGGTGATCCGCTCGCTGTCGAACGGTTCAAAATCGTTGCAACTCGTACTCGCCCATGCCCACGCGGAATTCGATGCGGATGGACTGATGACCTCCGTCGGGGCCGCCTCGCAGTGCTTGACGCCCAAAGAGTTTTACGAGCAGTTTTCCCCGTACCTCACGGCCAAGACGGATGCCAAAAAGAAGGGCAAAGGCGGCACGACCGCGAAACGTGACGCCGTCGTTCGTGCGGTAGGTGGCTACCGGAGCTATTGGTATTATTGGAATGAAAAGCGACCCGAATTCGACCCGCGCTGGCTCGATTTAGCTGTCAAAATTCGCAGCGTCAGTCTGATCCACACGGTGGGCCGAGCGAATCACCCCGCGATGGAAGCGTTCTTGCGAGCCGAATTCGACGCAAAAATCAAAACCGCCAAGGACCATAATCCGCTACAAGAAATCGTCTTCGCGATGGTGCGGTTTCAGCACCCGTACGCGACCGATGCCTTGCTCGCAGCGGTCGGGAAAATCAGCGGTAAAAACCGATATGAACTCTATTATTACAACCGTCTGATTTCCGACTTGCCGATGTCCGTGATACCGCAACTCGAAGCGTTCGTGCCGACGCTGAAGGACGGCGAAGCCGACCGCTGGCTCGAAGCGATTCAAGAACTCCGCGACAAAAAGTAATCCGCACACCCACTAAATGAGCGCTCGAATCATGGCCAAGAAAAAATCTGACGACGTCGAACCGACGGCCGCTGCGGCGGCGAATCCCCGTGGGATTTTGCGAGCGCCGGCGGAGGTACTTTACGCGGAAGAGTTGGAACAACTCATCAAAACCGACACGCACGCGCGGCCGCCGGGTTGGCGCATGTCGCCACGGGCGGTGGCGACGTATATCTCTGGTGGCAAAGCCGGGACGATGACGATCACGCCGAAGTACATCGGCTTCCGGCGGCTCGTCGAGATTGCCATTTCCACGCTGGTTACGGATCGTTCGCTTTTACTTTTGGGCGAACCGGGCACCGCGAAGTCGTGGCTATCGGAACACCTCGCGGCGGCGATCAACGGCGATTCGACGAAGGTTGTGCAAGGTACCGCAGGCACCACCGAAGAACAGATCCGCTATACGTGGAACTACGCGATGCTGATCGCGCACGGGCCGAGTCCGGAGGCGATGATCAAGTCGCCGATCTTCCGCGCGATGGAGTCCGGCAGCCTCGCCCGCTTCGAGGAAATCACCCGCTGCGCCGCCGAAGTGCAAGATGCGCTCATCAGTCTGCTTTCAGAGAAACGCATCTCGGTACCGGAACTTTTAACCGAAGTGCCCGCCGCGAAAGGCTTCTCGATTATCGCGACCGCGAACACTCGCGATCGCGGTGTCAACGATATGTCCGCTGCGCTCAAACGCCGCTTCAACATGGTGATTCTGCCAACGCCCGCCACGTTGGAAACCGAAGTCGATATCGTTCGCAAACGGGTGCAAGAACTCGGCACGAATCTGGAGCTAAAGGCCGCGCCACCTGCGGAGGAAGCCGTCACGCAAATCGTCACGATCTTCCGTGAGTTGCGCGCCGGGCAGACGCTCGACGGCAAGAACAAACTCAAGGTGCCGAGCGGCGTGCTTTCCACCGCCGAGGCGATCTCGGTACTCGCCAACGGCATGGCACTCGCGGGGCACTTCGGCACTGGCGAAGTGACTGCGCACGACTTGGCCGCCGGCCTGCAAGGTGCGGTCGTGAAGGACGAGGAAAAGGACAAAGTCGTTTGGCAGGAGTATCTGTCGAACGTGCTGAAAAAGCGTGGGGCCGACTGGCGACCGCTGTTCACGGCCTGCTCGGAGCACAACTCGTGAGTGCGGCTGGCATCCATATCTTCGGGGTTCGGCACCTCTCCCCCGGCGGGGCGTGGCACCTCCGCGCCACGCTCGACGCGATCCGTCCGAAGGTCGTATTGATCGAGGGGCTGACCGATGCCGACGTGCTCATTCCGGACCTCACGCGAAGCGGTACGAAACCCCCGGTGGCGATCCTCGCATACACCGATGCCGTGCCCGTGCGAACGCTGATTTACCCGCTGGCGACGTACAGCCCGGAGTATCAGGCGCTCGTTTGGGCGAAGCAGAATCGCGCGCGGGCGGAGTTTATCGACTTGCCGTCGGACATCTTCCTCGGGCTGCAAGATGTCGAACTCGAACGCTTCATCCGGGAGCGCGAGAAAGCGGCAACCGCTGCCGAACCGCCCACTCCCGCGTGGCGGCCCGAACCGGAGCGATCGATCTACGAGCGGATTGCCGAGCGTTGCGGCGAGTCCGATTACGACTCGTACTGGGAGCGTCGCTTCGAGCATAACCAGTCGCCCGACAGTTATCGCGCCGCGGCCTACGCTCTCGGCGAAGCCTTACGCGACGAAACCGATTCGCCCGTGTGGCGTGCGGAGAACCTCGTGCGCGAGGCGTTCATGCGGCGACGGATTCGCGAAGTGCTGGATAGCGGCGTGAAGCCCGAGCAAGTCGTTGTGGTCGTCGGTGCGTTTCACGCGCCCGTACTCGGCCCCGAACTCCCCGCGATGACCGATGCCGAACTCGCCACGCTGCGGCGACGTTCGAGCAAACTGACGCTGATGCCGTACTCGTATTTCAAATTATCGAGCCAGTCCGGGTACGGTGCGGGCAACCGTGCCCCCGCGTACTTCGAGCAAGTTTGGGAACAAATGAGCGAGGGGAAGCTCGACGAACTTCCGCACCGTTACCTATCCGAAGTTGTGCGGCAACTGCGC
>JAYSYI010000470.1:0-11324 GCA_043727665.1 Limnoglobus sp.
GGCGGGCACGAGCTTCGCCGTTTTTGTGCGCCAACGCCGATCAATGTTCAGACTCAGGAAGTGGTTGAGAAAATCGTACCACGGGGCGATCTGCCCAAACATCCGTTGAATGCGAACTTCGCGTTTATCGAGCAGAGTCGGGTTCACATCGACACGTGGGGTGAGGTAATACGGTGGGCCACATATTGAATCTAACCGCAAAACCGCGATTCGCCCACGTTCCATAACCCGTGCTGTTCTGATACGTTAAAACCAGACTCACCATTTCTGGACACATGCGAGGGTGGTTTCATGCTGACTGCAGAAGGTTGTGCGGCACGTCGGCAGCGCCTCATCGCGAAACTCAAGCCGACGGGGCCGCTGTTACTCGGCGACCCGTTGCACCTTCGCTACCTCGCGAATTTTTCCGTCGACCCGTTCAGCCTCGGTGCCGATTTCGGCGGGCTGCTGTTCATTCAACCGAATGGCGAAGCGAAACTGTACCACGATCATCGTTTGCCGAAGTCGGTCGATGTGAGCCACGTCGAAGAGCGAATCCCGCTGAAATGGTACGATGGCCAATCGCCCGGCCAAGGTTCGCGTCGGCTGGTGTTGCGGCAAGTTGTCGAGAATGCGGGCACGAACGAGCGGATTCACGACGCGCTGAACGACCCGATGTCGGTGCAAATTATCGGCACGATCAGCGAGATGCGCCGCGCGAAAGACGACGATGAAATCGGCACCATCCAAACCTGCTGCCGGGCGGCCGAAGCGGGGCATGCGTGGGCACGGGCGAACGTGAAGCCCGGCATGACCGAACTCGATGTCTATTCGAATATCTTCAAAGTCTGCACCGAATATGCTCAACAACCGGTGATCGTTTACGGCGATTTCGCCGTCTCACCGGGCATGGCGAAACGTGGCGGTATGGCCACGAATCGCGTGATTCAGCCCGGCGAGATGCTCATCCTCGATTACTCGGTGGTGCTGTTCGGCTACCGTTGCGACTTTACGAATACGCTCGTCGTTGGGGCCGCACCGAAACCGGAACAGCAACGCCTGTTCGATTTGTGTGTCAGTGCGATGGCAGCGGGCGAACGCCACCTGCGTGCGGGCATCCACGGGCGTGAGATTTACAATGCCGTGCGCGATGTGTTCAAAGATGCCGGTGTCGCCGATTCGTTTCCGCATCACGCGGGTCATGGTATCGGACTCAGTCACCTCGAACCGCCGTTCTTGGTGAAGCAGTCGCTCGAAACACTCGTCACCGGCGATGTCGTAGCGCTCGAACCGGGCTTATACGTCGACGGTGTCGGCGGCGTGCGCATCGAGCACAATTACCTCATCACCGAAACCGGCTACGAGCGACTCAGTCAGCACACGATCTCGCTGACGTAAAACGAAAACAACCACGGAAGCCACGGCAACAGAACCGTGTTTCCGTGGTGAATTTTGCTCTTTACTTGTCAGTCGTCGATCATCACTTTCTTTGCGGGCTTCAGATGGGCCTCGTCCAGTTTGCCGACGGACCACAATAAACCGCGTGTCACGAGTTCCAGGTACCGCTCGTCGGCGACGGTGTCGTTGTTGTGGCCGAGCGTCGTGGCAAAGACCTTCGTTTTCTTCTCGTAAAGGTTCGTCCAGGCCACGGTTGCGTCGGCGGAGATTTCCTTCCCGGCCTTATCCTTGAAGGTTTGCACGCCCTTCGCCAACGGCGTGGCGGTGTCGAGCAACTTTCCCGTGAAGTTGTTGTAAAGCTCCTCGTTGACCGTTTTCCAATCGCTGAGTCCCTTGGTAATCAGGTTTGTTTTGTCAATAAAACTGACGGCGATGGGTGCTTGTGGGCCGTGGCCGGTCGAGGCGAGGCCGGTAAATTCGAACCACGGCGTCGTCACTTTCGGGTAACCTTCGGTGCGGTAGCAGTGCATCCCACAATGCAGTATCACGCCAGGCAGGCCGTCGCGGTGTGGCTGCAAAATGCGATCTACGAGCGATTTGTCTTTGACATCCGAACAGCATTCGTCGTGAACGATGACATCGTAGCCCTTCGCCCAATCGGCCTTTTCGTAGGCGGGGTTGAGGTGCTTCGTGCCTTTGTCGGCATCGTAGGCAATCGCCCACTGCACGTTCGCACGTTCGGAAATTCCCTTTGTCAGAATTTGCCTCTGCTTCGCGTAATCGTGGCAACAGCCGCCGATCACCAACAGGGCACGAATCGGCTTCACGTCCGGCTCGCGGGCCGTGACAGCCAGGGAAAGAATGCCGAATAGGGCGAACATGAAAAGGGTTGAACGTTTCATCGAAGACCTCCAGTTTTGGGAAAGGCACACGAATACTATCGACTATCTCCGCACCACTCGCAACTCAGTCTGTTTTTCCCGTCGCGTTGCGATGGCCGGGCCGCAATGCTAAGATAGCTATTGCAGTATGTG
Organism: Limnoglobus sp.; assembly: GCA_043727665.1. Taxonomy (GTDB): domain Bacteria; phylum Planctomycetota; class Planctomycetia; order Gemmatales; family Gemmataceae; genus Limnoglobus. The sequence goes on from JAYSYI010000470.1 coordinate 2,412, forward strand.
AACTCCGAGTTCTTGCGGTAGGGCGGGACCGATGCACGATCCGATGAAATGGGCGTTGCCGCTCTACCGAGCGTTCGGCATCCACGTCAAAATTCACCTGTTTTTCTTTCTGATTACGCTACCGATCTTCTTGCGGTTGGTGTATATCACCGAAGGTCGCGTCCACTGGTTCGACCTGTTCATGATGACGGTCGGCCTCGTCTTCGGGCTGATTTTGCTCCACGAATACGGCCACTGTTTCGCGGCACGCTGGGTCGAAGGCCAAGCCGAAGAGATCATGATTTGGCCACTCGGCGGGCTGGCCTACGTCGATGTGCCACACACGCCACGGGCGAATTTCATCACAACGCTCGCCGGCCCTGTGGTCAACTTCGTCATCTGCATCGCGTGTTGTCTCGCGATGCTCTCGGCGGGTTTCTCGCCGCTCGCGTCGCTCAATCCGTTCGGAAATGCAATCACCGCAAACACTTACAACTTTCAGGACGGCCGCAGCTACACCAGCACCTATTCGGACAAATACTACGTGGTGGGTTCAGCAGAACCGGCGAAGTCGTTGATGAAGAAAACGACGGGCGAAATCGTCACAGCTGATGCTCCCTTTGAAGCGGTCGAACGGGCCGCACTGCCGACGTGGGCCATCTGGGTCTGGCGTATCAACTGGCTCAGTTGGTGGTTATTCCTGTTCAACATGCTGATCCCGGCATACCCGATGGACTGCGGGCGGCTGATTCACTCGATCATCTGGGCACGTCGCGATTACCGCACCGCCACGATCACCTGTTGCTACATCGGTTACGCGAGTGCGGCGGTCATGCTCGTGATTTCGTTTGCCACAAACGAATCGATCCTCGTCGGCCTCGCGCTGTTCATCGGCTTCCATTGTTACCGCACATTGACGGCCGAAATGGACACCGAAAACCGCGTGTTCGGCTACGATTTCTCGCAAGGTTACACGAGCCTCGAGAAAGACGATCCGCCAGCACCCGAAGCGCGAAAGCCCGGAATCATCCAGCGTTGGCGCGACGCACGCAAAGCGGAAAAGAAGCAGCGCGATGCCGAGGAACGCCAACGCGATGACCAGCGAATGGACGAACTCCTTGAGAAAATCGCAAGACAAGGCAAAGCCTCACTGACCGACGAAGATCGCCGATTCATGGAACGGGTGAGCGCCCGTTACCGCAACAAATCGTAAACCGATATCAGTTTGTTAGCCCTACGCGCAAGCGAGGGATCAGAGAACGGGAGTAATCTGTGTCCAAGTTGATCGAACCGCGCACTATGAGCGGTTTCCGCGATTACCCGCCGAACCTGATGATCCCGCGCGAAAAGGTTTTGCAAACCGCGCGCGACGTGTACCGTTCCTACGGCTTCGCCCCGATCGACACGCCGGCCGCCGAGAGTCTCGATGTGCTTCTGGGCAAGGGTGGCGACGAATCCGATAAGCTCGTCTACCGTGTCCGGGGTGCGAAACAAGAACGCGAAGAGATGGGGCTGCGGTTCGACCTGACGGTGCCATTCGCACGCTTTGCCGCGAAGCAGATTCCCGAACTCGGCACGCCGTTTAAACGCTACGCGATGGGGCCGGTATGGCGAGGCGAACGACCAGGACAAGGTAGATACCGCGAGTTCTGGCAGAGCGATTTCGACACCATCGGCACCACGTCGAATGCCGCCGACATCGAGGTGGCACTCGTCATTCACGACCTATTCGTCGCACTCGGCTTCGAGCGGTTCTGCATCCGGATCAACAATCGGCTGCTACTCAATGGCCTGCTCGAATCGATTGGCGTTGCGGACAAATCGGGGCCACTATTGCGAACGCTGGACAAGTTGCCGAAAATCGGCCGTGACGCGGTGATTGCGGAGATGGTGCGCGAAGCGAGCGTGACCGAGGAACAAGCGTCGCGCGTGTTGGCACTCGCCGAGACGAAAGGCACGAACGCCGAGATCCTCGATACCATCGCGAGTTCGTTCGAAAGTTCGCCGAACCCGAAGGCGATGGAAGGCATCAACCGGCTACGCGAACTTCTGAACGCAGCCAAATCGGTTGGCATTTCCAACGACCGCATTGCCATCGATCTCAGCATCGCGCGTGGCCTCGATTACTACACCGGCACGATTTACGAGACGTTCCTCAGCGATCTCCCGAGCATCGGCAGCGTCTGTTCGGGTGGCCGATACGACAACCTGGCGAGCCTTTACACGAAGCAAGTTCTACCCGGCGTCGGGGCATCGCTCGGGGTCGATCGATTACTGGCCGCGATGGAAGAATTGAAGCACCCGTGGCTAGGCGGGCAGGCGACACCGGCACCGGTGATCGTGTTCCAACTCGAAGCGGGCCGCCTGCCGGGCTACCTACAATTTGCAGCGGAATTGCGGAAAGCGGGCATCGGCGTCGAAGTGTATCCGGACGTGAAAAAGATCGGCGCACAGTTTCAGTACGCGGAGAAACGCGGCTATCGCGTGGCGATCATCGCCGGCTCGAAAGAATTCGCCGACGGTACTGCGAACGTCAAAGATTTGTTGAAAACCGAACAAACCACCGTGGCTGTCAGTGACTTGGTCCCGCGGGTCCGGGCGATTCTGGGCTGACCGATATGAAACGCGACAACCACTACGAAGCCGCTTTCGAAGCCTATCTCCGCGATCGCGGGATCGGCTTCATTGCCGTCGATGAAGCGCGGCGAACGATGCTCGGCGATACCGACGTGAAGAGCCTCGACTTCATCATCGTAGGCCCGCACGATGCCCGGCTCGTCGTAGATGTCAAAGGGCGACGCTTCCCCGGTGGTGCGATCGCCAAGCCGCGAAAAGTTTGGCAGAACTGGGCCGAACGCGAAGACATCGACGGCCTGATTCGTTGGGCGGAAGTGCTGGGCACCGGCTACCGTGGTGTACTGGCGTTCGTCTACCAGATCATGCCGCCATATGCGTTGCCTGACGGCACGCTGGATTTGTTCGTCTTTCGCGATGCATACTATCTCATGCGCGGCATCGAGGTGCGTGCGTACCAAGAGCGAATGCGGCGGCGAAGTGAGCGCTGGGATACGGTGCATCTGCCGACGGCCGACTTCCGCAAACTCGTGCGGCCATTCAGCGAGATGTTGGGTACGCGGGTGGCCGTGCCGGTTCTCGAATAACGCGAAAGTGCCATGAAGCGATTGAAACTCGGAATCGTACTGGAATCGTTGGGGTTGCCGCTTCGGCAGGCGATCGCGCACGCATCGGAAATCGGTGCCGAGGGCGTGCAACTCAACGGCGTCGGCGACATCGCGCCGGATCGTTTGGGCGAAACCGGTCGCCGCGAGTTTCGCAACTTGCTGCGATCGTTCAACCTCGAACTCACCGCGCTCGGTTGTCCGCTCCGCCGTGGCCTCGATAGCCCGGAAGATTTGCAACCGCGAATCGAATCGATCCAGGCCGTAATGCAACTGGCGTACGACCTCGGCGCGAAGAAAGTGGTGGTGCCCTGCCCCAAGGTGCCGACCGACCCGCTCGCCGCGCGGGCCTTGCACATGCGCGATGCACTCTCCGCACTCGCTCGGTTCGGCGACCGTTCGGGAACGCTCGTTGCGCTCGATGGCGGCCTCGATTCGGGCAGCACGTTACTCGAATATCTGAACGGTTACGACACCGCGAGTTTGTGCATCAACTTCGATCCGGCGAACTTCCTCATGAACGGCTTCGACCCACTCGAAAGCCTGTTGGCACTTCGCGGAAAGATCATTCACAGCCACGCGCGGGATGCACGAAAGGCGAGTACGAGCGGCGTGCCAGTGGAAGTGCCCGTCGGTGACGGTGACATCGAATGGCTCGCGTATCTGGCGACGCTTGAGTCAATCGACTATCGCGGCTACCTCTGCATCGAGCGCGAAACCGGCGACAATCGCCGCGACGATGTCGATGCGAGTATGCGGTTCCTGCGCCGCTTCGTCGGCACCGTGGCGGCATCGTGACATGAACGAAAACCCTTACCGGCTACTCCCCGCCGTCGCCATCGTGCTTGAACATCCGCAACTTGTCGCAGTGCGTGGGGACTTTGCCCACGACGCGATTACGACTGCCGTGCGAGCCGAAATCGATGCACTTCGCCACAAAATCGTCGCCGGTGAAACCATCGCGAACGATGTCGATGCTCTCGTTTCGCGGGTAATCGTACGATTGAGCGAAGACAATCGCTCGACGATTCGCACCGTTGTTAACGCGACGGGCATCGTGCTGCATACGAATCTCGGCCGCTCGCCGATGGCCGAATCGGCGGCGCTCGCGGCTTACGAAGCGGCGCGGAGTTACCTCAATCTCGAACTCGATCTCGGTACGGGGAAGCGATCGTCGCGGCAAGATAATGTGCGCGATGGGTTGTGTCGAATCACCGGCGCGGAGTCGACGACGTGCGTCAACAACTGCGCGGCCGCAACGGTGATCGTGCTGCGAACGCTAGCGATGGGCAAAGAAGTCATCGTCTCAAGGGGGCAACTGATCGAGATCGGCGGGAGTTTCCGCATCCCGGATATTATGACTGTCAGTGGGGCGTCACTTCGCGAAGTCGGCACGACGAATATCACCCGCATCGGCGATTACGCCGCCGCGATTGGCCCGAACACAGGTGCAATCATGCGGATTCACACGAGCAATTTTCGCGTGCGTGGCTTCACGAAAACCGTCGGCATCGAGGCGCTCGTCGAACTGGGCCGCAAGCAGAATATCGCCGTGATCGACGATGTGGGTAGCGGTGCTGTCGTCGATTTTGCGAAGTATGGGCTGGACGGCGAGCCGCCGATTACGGAAGGCATTCGCGCCGGGGCCGACGTGGCATTGTTCAGCGGCGACAAGCTGCTCGGTGGCCCGCAGGTCGGCATCATCGCGGGTAAAAAATCTTGGATCGAGCGCATCGAACGCGACCCGATGATGCGCGCACTCCGACTCGACAAAATGACGCTCGCCGCACTCGAAGCGACGCTTCGGCTCTATCGCGACCCCGTGGCGGCACTGCAAGAAATCCCCACACTGCGAATGCTGACGATGCCACTTCGCGAACTGCGAAGCCGCGCCGAAGCGTTTGCCGAACGACTGCGGAGTGTCCGTGCGTTGTCAGCGGTGGAAGTACGCGATGACATTGCCTACGTCGGTGGCGGCTCGTTACCCGATGAATCCCTGCCAACGGTTGTGGTGGCAGTGACAGCCCACCATCACTCCGAAAGCGCGTTGGCCACGCGGCTACGAACCGCAACACCCGCCGTCGTCGGTCGCGTACAAGACGGCTGCGTACTCTTCGACCTCCGTACCGTGTTCGACCGCCAACTCGACAACCTATTCGCAGCGATCTGCAGTGCGGCAGATGCTCAGATTCTGGTTTGAACTTAGTTGGCAGATTTGCGTTAGCTTGTGCGTTCGGGTACGCTTATCAAACTGCTACCCACCGCTCCCAATTATCGAACCCCATGAACACGTTCCGCATTGCGTTCGCGTCGATCTTTGTTGCGATGGCGGCAAATGCGGCGGACCCTGCGCACGTTCGCATCGATGCCCGGATTGCACAGACGGCGGTTGGGGCGGCTGCGGACGATGCCGAGTTTCTTCGCCGTGTCACGCTCGATCTCGTGGGGCGTATCCCGACGTCGGCGGAACTGCAATCGTTTCTTGCCGACAAAAGCCCTACGAAGCGCACTGCGAAGATCGATGCGTTACTGAATTGTGCGGACTACCCGAAGCGGATGGCGGACCTGTTCCACGTGATGCTCATGGAACGTCTTGGCGATCATCCGGATTGGGCGAAGTGCCTCGAGGCCTCGTTTGCGTCGAACAAGCCGTGGGACGCGATGGCGAAGGAGATATTGCGTGCGGATGCGGGCGATGTCGCGAACCGTGGGGCGTCGTTCTTTATCGCGAAGCGGTTGGAGAATTACGGTCAGAACCCCGTCGATTATTCGGGGCTGGCGCGTGATGTCGGCCGGTTGTTTTTAGGCAAGAATTTCCAGTGTTGCGAGTGCCACGACCACCTCACGGTCGATGCGTATAAGCAACAGCATTTTCAAGGTTTGCACGCATTCTTGCGAAACGCAATACTCGCCGATTCGAAGGCAATGCTCGTCGGTGAAAAGCCGACCACGGACAAAGTCACCTTCGCTTCGGTATTTACCAAAGTCGAAATGATGACCGCCCCCGCGCTGCCCGGCGACGCAATGGTGACGATCCCGCAATTCGCGAAGGGTGAGGAGTTCGCCACCAAGCCCGACCGTAAAACGAACGACCCTGGCGTACCGAAATTCCGTACGCTCGTAGCCCTGTCGGAAGCACTTCCGACCGCGAAAAATCGCGATTTCTCGCGTAATATTGTCAATCGCGTCTGGTTCGCGTTCATCGGTCGTGGGCTGGTTCACCCGCTCGATTTGCAACATGCCGGGAACCCCGGATCGCACCCGGAACTGCTCGAACAACTCTCAAGTGAACTCGTCGCGAAATCGTTCGACTTGAAATGGCTCATCCGCGAAATCCTACTGACAGCCACCTATCAGCGATCGTCGCGAGGCATCCCCGATGCGAAACCGGAACGCTTCGCAATCGCCATCGAGCGACGTTTGACTGCCGACCAACTGTACGCCAGCGCGTTGACTGCCACCGGCACGAAGCCGACCGATGCGCTACGAGCGAAGTTCCTGCGAACGTTCGCGAACTCGCCGCGCGAGCCGGAAGACGAAGTCACGCCCACACTCAAGGCAGCGCTGTTTCTGCTTCACGATAAGGACATCCTCGAACTGCTACGGCCAAAGCCGGGCAATTTAACCGAACGATTCGCGAGGATCGACAACCCAGAAACACTAGCGAACGAACTCTACTTTGCGGTACTGTCGCGAATGCCAACTCGTGAGGAAACCGCAACAGTGCGAGATTTCCTCACGGAGCGAACTGGCGAACGACGCATCGACGGCATCCGCCAAATGACATGGGCACTGCTCGCATCGACCGAGTTCGGCATCAACCATTGACCACGGACACCTTACGATGACGCCGCTTTGTACGCCTTTGGATCATCGCTTGTCGCGACGGATGTTTCTCGGCGCGTCGGGTGCGATGGCACTCGGCGGGCTGGCGACACCCGCGTTTGCGGAGCAACTTCGCAAAGAGCGAAAGCAGGTGTTGTTCGTCTGGCTAGATGGCGGCATGAGCCAACTCGAAAGCTGGGATCCGAAGCCGAACACGCCGTTCGGCGGCCCGTTCCGCAGCATCCCTACTAGCGTGCCTGGCATTCACATTTCTGAGTTGTTACCGAACTGTGCACGGGCGATGAAGCACCTTGCGATCGTGCGAAACATCAGCACGCAAGACAACTCACACTCGGCAGGTGTCGAACGCATACAGCGTGGCGACCCGAAGAATCGCGGTGTCGTGTACCCGTACTTCGGCTCGGCGGTAGCGAAACTCGTTGGTCCCGGTGACAGTGGGCTGCCACCGTACATCTGGGTCAAGCCGATGAGCGGCGGTTTCATGTACAAGGATGCCGGATTTCTCGGTCCGAAGTACGGAGCGCTCGCACTCGGCGACGGCAAACCGCCGGAAAATTTACTCCGCCCACCGGATGTGACTACCGACGACGACCGCGAACGCAACGAGCTTCGCAAACTCGCGGATTCGCGTTACGCCGCCAACCGTAGCCCCGACACGACCGAGGCCAATAGCTACGCTTTTGAGATGGCCGCCCAACTCCAGAAGCGGATCGAATTATTCGATGTTTCTAAGTTGCCCGCGAAAGACCAAGAACGCTACGGCACGCACGATCTCGGACGGCACCTGTTGCTCGCGCGGCGATTGCTCGAAGAAGGCGTGACGTTCGTTAAAGTCACATCGTACGGCTGGGACACGCACGGCGATCACTTTAACGGCGCGGCCAACTTGCACCCGAAATTCGACAAACCGTTTGCGGCGATCATCGAAGATCTCGCCGAACGCAGCATGCTCGACAACGTGCTGGTGATTGCCATTGCGGAGTTTGGAAGAACGCCGCGAATCAATGGGCACCTCGGGCGCGATCACTGGCCGGAGGCATGGTCGGCGTGCATGGCGGGTCGCGGAATCAAGAAGGGCGTCGTCGCGGGGAAAACGAACGCGAACGGCACCGAAGTGAGCGGGGAACCGGTCGATATCGGCGGGCTGTTTCACACGTGGTACGAAGCGCTCGGCATATCTGGCGACAAAGTTCGCTACCACAACAACGGCCAACCGCTGCCGATCGCCCACGAAGATATGCACGCCGTGAAAGAGGTGCTCGCATGAAACCGCCCGTACTCCGCGGCAAGCCGATCGTACCGCCGGCACAGATTTCGCGCATCCGCTTCAGCCCGTGCGGTCAGCAACTTGCCGCCGCCTCGCACGATGCCACGATCCGACGTTGGGACGTGACCGGCACCGACGCGAAGGAACTCCCCGCGCTCGGCGGGCACAACGGCTACGTGGCCAGCCTCGCGTTCCATCCGGACAAACAACGGCTATTCACGTGCGATACGTGGGGCAAGCTGATCGGCTGGAACTACCTTGAAGGCAAGGTCATCTGGGAGGTGCTTAGCGCGCACGATGGCTGGCTGCGTGCCATCGCGCTATCGCCTTCCGGCGACACCATCGCAACGTGTGGCCGTGATGGTTTCGTTCGCTTCTGGAACGCGAACAACGGCAAAAAAACGGGCGAAGTTTCGCTCGGCGTCGACCTGTTCGCGATGGCATATCACCCGGAAGGAAAGTCGCTCGTCGTCGGCGATCTCTTCGGCAACATCCGCGAGATTACGCTTACCAGGAACAAAGTCGAACGCACGATTGCGGTGAAGGCGTTCTACTTGCTCGACCGCATTCAAGATGTCGGCGGGGTGCGTGGCCTGTTGTTCGATGCCAAAGCCGAGACGCTGTTCGCCAGTGGTGCCCAAC
>JAYSYI010000471.1:0-3753 GCA_043727665.1 Limnoglobus sp.
ACCGTCAGGTCGTCGTCGGGCGAGCCGTCGTTTACGTAAATGAACTCAACGCAATCGCTGACGCGATCCGCAGCGATGGCTACCCGTGCATGAAACGCAGCGAGATGCCGGGCCGAACGGTAGAGCGTGCTTACGACGGAGAGCCGCATAACGCCTCCGATTGCAAGTATTTCGGCGAATCCGGCCCCATGTGAAAAAGCACATCGAGCGCGCTGACCGCATGTTCGAACGGCGGATGATGTTGCAGATATTCAGGGTATCCGGCGTACGATTTCCACTCGACCGACACGCCCGCCGCCTCGAATGCTGCGACGTTCAGATACGCCTTCGCGGCCGGTCCAGACCAATATTCGCTGGCCCCGATTTGCTTGCAGATCGAAAGCAGCCGCAACGACGGATCGGGTTCGGACAATTCGTAATCGCTGTCCCAAAGTATCGGCGTGTGAATGTCGAACTGACGACACAAGTATTCGAGTAACGTGCGATTCACTTCGCTCAGATTCGGCCCGAACGCGGTATAGATCGCCCGCAATTCCTCTGCATATTGGCGAAAATACGGGGCCTTCCCGTAGGCGTGTTCGAGCGTTCGCCAATGCACCCGCGCCCACTCGGGGTCGCTCGCGACCGTTTCGCGAATCGTCTGGTGATACTTCCCTTTTACCTCAACGGGCACCGTCAGCCATTGCACCCCGGCAGCGGTTTTGATGCGGTTGCGGTTCCGCCAATCACGCCGCGTATACTGCACCGAATCGTAAAGCACGAAGCGATCCATCGAACGGATCAGGTCGAAATACCCCTTCCAAGGGAGGTAATTCGATTGCGATATGGCACAGCGCAGGCTCATGGTGCCACCGCCGTCGGCACGGCTGTCACGCGGAGAAGAATGATCGCGAAGCGAAACTCGCCCGCGCCGGTATTGCGAGTCTCCACGACTTCCAACTTCACGCCGACGGTCGCCATCGAAGCCTTCGCTGCGATTTCCGCGTTTGTATTATTCGAGAACACCACGATCGTTTGCCCCATCCTCAGTGGCGTCCCTGTCACGCCTTGTACTGGCCCCCACACTTTCGGGAAACAGGGGTTGATGATTCGCAGGCCCCAGCCGTTGAAACACGCGAGGTTATCGAATAGCACGCTGTTCGGCTCATCCATGTCGTACCACGCTAACGACAGGCGTTCGGGGTCGAGTTTCTGCATGTCTTGCATCGCCGTATGAATCGCGAGGAATGTCGCAGGCCGTTCGGAGGCGAGAGCATCGCAACGGTTTAGATGACAACTCTCCACGATCTCTTTCCGTTGCGAATCGGCCATGCGGAACTGTTGGTTACATGCTAAATCCGCGATGCCGAATAGCAGAATCGCGATCGCGGCCACGGTGAAGTACGCGCGCGGCGAGAGTCGGCCCAACCACGTGGCCCATTGCGTGCCGAGTGCCAACATCGAAAGCGGTACGAGTAGCGGCGTGGCGTAAAACCAGTTCTGCAAGAAGGAGACTTGCGGCGTCGATTCAAAGTACGCCAAACCGGTTACCGCGAGTAGCAGATGAACTTGGAACCAGACCGTCGATGCCGATCCCCGTCTGCAGAACAAGCACCAAACGAGCGTGCCGAGTACCGCGATCGCTGGCAACACGAGCCATACCGCGTGTGGTAGCCAACTCGCAACGGGTGCCTTGAAGACGTTCGCTGCGGACGATTTGCCCACGAAGGTAAACGACGGGGCCAGGAACCAAAACTGCCCGCCAATCGCAGAATTCAACGACCCGAGCGCGATGACAAGACCCAGCGCACCGAACACGAATAACCCGGCCGAGGTGAGCGTCGCATGTTTGCGGTTGAGCAGCAGATAGTACAGTACGATGCCGGGCACGAACACAACGTAAACGAGGTTCGCGACAACGAGCACGGCCGCCGCGATTCCGGCCCCGATGGCCCAGCCTTGCCAGCGTGTGGCGGTGGCTGCACGGGTTCCGAACGCGAGCGCCAGCAAGTGGTAAACGCAGCCATAGCCGTCAGTGTAATCGGACGCGATCGCCATTTGATAGAAACCGTGTCCGCCGAGCACCAATGCCGCAAGAAAGCCGGCTCGCCGGTTCGATGTGATGGACACAACATGGAACAAACTGAACACGCCGGCGTAGTACAGCAACAGATGCAAAAAGAGGTTAGCCGCAATCGGTGGCAGTGCGGAATAGACTAACCAGCCAGGTATCGTGACCGTCAGCCGCGAGGAATAATAGTCGTTGGCGAACAAGTTTTGGGCAACGGGCAGATCGATGTAGCAGCCGTGATAGAGCCAAGAATCGTGTTGTAACGGCGGGTAGAACCGCTCGGGCGCGAGCGCATAGATCGCGAACGGCAACGCCAATAATACGAGCATGTCCCAGGCCAACCGACGCACGGGTCGTGGCTTTTCTGCGTCGTTGAGCGTCAACATCATTCCCCCGTTGCGTGAGCATGGAACGCATAACGGGTATTGTCTGTTACGACAAGTGCAACCTACTTCGCCAACGACACGCATACGATTTCGACATCGTTGCGCACGATTGCGCAGAGGTTTGCGAATGCGGGGTGCGTCCAGACGACTTTGCGGCCGCGTGCCATCGTGTTGGTCGGATCGAGGATGTGCGCGCGATCGATTTCCTCGTAGCCCTTCGGCGAAAGCTTCGCAATAATCAGGTCGCCTTGCTCATTGAACAGGAAATATCGGTCGGCTTGTTTCACGATGAACGCATGGCCCCAGCGTTCGGTCTGCGTGTCGGGTTCTGGGTTCGCAGCCACCTTCGCGGGCGTCCGCTTTCCGCGTGTTGCGGACATGTCGGCCCAGACTCGCGTGCCGGTTTCGGCCTGAATGCAACGCAACTGCCCGTGGCTGCACACGCCGTAAATCTGCGTGCCATCCAATACTGGCGTCGTCATTATCGAGTGCAAATCCTCGGTCACGTTCGGCATCTCGCCTTTGCCCTTTCCCTTCCAAACGATCTTGGCGGCATCCGCACCGGCTTCGACCAGCATCGAGCCGTTGTAGAACGAAGTCACGAATACGCGGTTCGCCCCCACTTGGATTGGGGTTGGGGCCGTGAGTGCCGCTTTCACCTCGAATGGCACCGCCCACAATCGCTTGCCTGTCGTGGAGTTCAATCCAACGACTGCGCGCGAATGCCAGACGATGAGTTGCCGCAAGCCGCCGAGTTCCATGATGACGGGCGGGCTGTAACCGAAATCGCCTTCGCAACTTTGCGACGACCAGATTTTCTCGCCGGTCTTTTTGTTCAACGCGATCACCAATTGATTGGTCCCGCCACCGACGCAAATCAGAGCCTCGCCATCGATCAGCGGGTGACACGCGAAACCCCACACAGGTACTTTCGCTTCGAAATCCGCAACGAAGTTTTTCTTCCAGACGACTGTGCCATCGGTGGCATTCAGGCAATTCAGGTCGCCCATCGCGCCGAGCGTGTAGACGCGGTCGCCATCGACGGTTGGCGTGCAACGCGGCCCAGCCGAGTAGCTGATTTGGTATGCGCACGGGTATTCGTGCTTCCAGATCGTATCGCCGGTCTTGGCATCGAGTGCCACAACTCGCTCGGTACCGCCCACTTTCAAGCTGCGATCGAACGGATTCGTTGAGGTTTTCGCACCGGCTTCAACGACGCGATCCATTGCGAAGACCTTGCCGTTCGCCACGGCGGGGCCGGAATATCCGATGCCGATCGGCTTCTTCCAGAGCACATTCGGCCCGTCTTTCGGGAAG